>NZ_JAMXXO010000021.1:0-43643 GCF_024129115.1 Acinetobacter lwoffii | reverse complement strand
AAGAAAGTTAAATCCTGTGCTTGACTCTTGTGGTTAAAAACAGGACATTTTAAATGGTTTATCGCATAGACATTTTAATTGGTGAATAACAGCCCTTGTAAGTCCAAAATAGAAATATCCGCTTTCAGACTCTGGCATTGATTATGCCACCTAACATTAAAAGTGACATTGGCCATACGTTTTTAGCCAAATTATGCGTTGCCCAGATCCTCAGTATTAATCGGTAGAAAGTGTGCGTGATCTAGACTGCTCAAGCATAGATATTTGAGTACTTTCCGCCTGTAAAACTGGGTTAAGACGATTACTTTTCAATTTGATTTGCAAGCGCAGTTCATTATTGGAGTCCGTATTACGCTTAGCATATGGTGCATAAATTTACGCGCTTCATCGAGCAATTCGGTTGTATACATATCGAGATTCCTGAGATCATGACTGGTCAGCCGTGTAGAATCAGCTGAAGCAAGACCTCTAATAAATTATTGTTATTGTTTATTTTTTAATTTAATTATTTTTATTCAATTTATAAAATCGTTCTAATCATTATTTTTATTTTCAAACGCTGTGATGAGCTAGTTTAAGCATCTGGGAGATGCGCTGATCGGCTTCATCCGATTCTGTCTTTCCCCAATCAATTGAGGAAAGACATCATTCAGTTTTAAGCACTACGCTTCAAACCTTCGAGCCGTAGTGAGTCAGTCATATTTAACAATAGTTGTTCGGTTTTTGTCCAGCCCAGACATCCATCAGTTACAGACTGACCATAAGTCATTTGCTCAGAAATTTTCTGGTTGCCGTCAACAAGATGACTTTCTAGCATTACGCCACGAACATTGGTCTGTAAGCGTTCTGCCACGATCTGCTCCAATACTTCAGGCTGCAGCATCGGATTTTTTGAGCTATTGCCATGACTACAGTCAATCACCAATGCCGGTAAGTCGATCTGATGTTTGGCCCGGATTTTCTCAATTTCTGACAATTGGTAATTTGGTCCGCTATTCGAGCCACGTAAAATCAAATGTGCTTTAGGATTACCTTGCGAGTGTAAAATGCATGGTAAACCAGACTGGCTCATCCCCAGGAATTGATGAGGATGAGAGGCAGACTGAATGGCATCTAATGCAATCTGGATCGAACCGTCAGTACCATTTTTGAAACCGATGCTGTACGGCATATGGCTGGAAATTTCGCGATGAATTTGCGATTCGCTGGTACGTGCGCCAATCGCACCCCAAGCTAATAAGTCATCGAAATAAGCAGTTGCCATCGGGCTAAGAATTTCAGAGGCAATGGGCAGACCCATTTCAATGATTTTTAGGTATAAGTCACGAGATTTTTCCAAGCCCAATTGCATATTGGATGAACCATCCAGATTTGGATCGTAAAGGAAACCTTTCCAGCCTACGGTAGTCCGCGGTTTTTCGATATAAGCACGCATCACCAGGAAAATCTGATCAGATAGCTGTGACTGAAGCTGTTTTAATTTTTCTGCATAGTCTAGCGCCGAAGCTTCATCATGAATGGAACATGGGCCGGTGACCACCATCAAACGATGATCCTTGCCTTCTAATATATTTTGAATGATTTGACGATGTTCAGCGACTTGGCTGGCCAATTGCGGAGACAGTGGCAATTGCTGCTTAAGCTGCTGAGGTAAAATTAAAATGCTTTCAGCATGATGTTGTTGTGATGTATTTGGGGTATTCATGACTTTAATCCTGGGACTGGCAATCAGTCCAAACTTTTATTTGAGCGTTATGGGTCTAATCGAAAGTGTTGTGAGTGTCATTAGCTGACTAAAATAAGACCAATAAAAGTTGTTAAAATATGAATAGTTAAAGTTTGTCATGGCTGTCTCCAAAATATTTTAAAAAATGAAAGGCATAAAAAAACCTGATCAGGGTTGCCGATCAGGTATAAACTGGTGGGCAACCTTTTCATTGCCCAAACGCATTCAGGCAATTAGCTAAACTGCCAGAAATAAAAATATGCGTTTGAAATGATAGGTTGCTTTAACATGTTATGTCTTTCATAAAATGTGATTCTGAAATTAAAATACGCGCTCTGTGATCATTTGACAAGCATTAAATATAAAAAAATATTTATTAACTTTTCTACTTTTATTTATCGATCAATCAAACCGTGATATGTATCACTAAAATTAGTAAAACCCACAAACCTATTGCGGGTTTTACCAAAGAAACTTCAGTTTAATCCAAAGATTAAAAATTAACGTGAAACACGATTCCAGGCATCACGCACTGCAAATTTAGCCTGTTCCCAGTTTAAACGTGATTCGCCTTTTATTTGTTCCCATTTCATTCTCAAATCAGGTTCTACGTCTTCAAAACGGGTATGGGCATCATAGCTACCACGGTTTTCATAACCGACTCGATAGGCCGTATCATAATCACGGTCATAATCCAGATCGCTATAGGTAGTACGGGCATCTGAATAGTATGGCGTATTGATCGAATTATCACGCCAGTAAGCCTGTTCTTCTGTTGGATTTATAGCTTCGCCTACACCTTTACCTGCCAGACCACCAACAACAGCACCGACAACGCCACCGACAGCGACACCCACTGGACCGCCTGCAGCACCAATAGCTGCACCTGCAGCTGCACCACCTGCAGCACCGACACCTGTACCCACAGGATGTGCGCCAGGTTCACCCGTAATTGGATCAGCATTTAAATCATCGCGGACATCTTTAGGCGCATTCTTAATTACATCACGATCAAAATTATCATTCGACATAGAGCTTATCCTTATTCTTTAAAATGGTTTTAGCACGTATCTTCATACGTCCTATTTAATATAAGCATCTGGCATGTAATGACATTAGCAGGCGTGTTTTGTTTCAGTGACTCTCTGTGAGGCTTTCATGCACTAATGTATCCTGAATCAAGTGAAAGCCGCATAAAAAAGACCGGTTTAATACCGGTCTTTTTTAAAATTGAAAAAGCTTAGTCAAAATGAATGACCGTACGGATTGATTTACCTTCATGCATCAAGTCAAAAGCTTCATTGATCTGATCCAGTGGCATGGTATGTGTCACAAAAGGCTCAAGTTGAATTTCACCTTTCATGGATTGCTCTACCATTCCCGGTAATTGTGAACGACCTTTTACCCCACCAAATGCAGTACCCATCCATTTACGACCTGTGACTAACTGGAATGGACGGGTTGAAATTTCTTTACCTGCTCCGGCAACACCAATAATCACCGACTGACCCCAGCCACGATGCGCACATTCTAGTGCTGAACGCATCACATCTACATTGCCGATACATTCGAATGAATGGTCTACACCCCAACCAGTCATTTCGACAATCACTTGCTGAATCGGCTGATCATAGTCTTTTGGATTCAGGAAATCTGTCGCCCCAAACTGTTTCGCCAGTTCAAATTTATCCGGATTGGTATCAATCACAATGATACGGCCAGCTTTAGCCTGACGTGCGCCTTGTACTACAGCAAGCCCAATACCACCTAAACCAAATACTGCAACACTGTCACCTTCCTGCACTTTAGCCGTGTTATGTACCGCGCCAATACCGGTCGTCACACCACAACCCAGCAGACAAACATGCTCATGGTTGGCTTCAGGATTAATTTTTGCCAGAGAAACTTCAGCAACCACGGTATATTCAGAAAAAGTTGAACAACCCATATAGTGATAGATCGGCTCGCCATTATAAGAGAAACGGGTCGTACCATCTGGCATTACGCCTTTACCCTGGGTCTCACGCACAGCAACACACAGGTTGGTCTTACCTGACTTACAGAACAAGCATTCGCCGCACTCAGCAGTATAAAGCGGAATCACGTGATCGCCCGGTTTCAGGCTAGTGACTCCTTCACCTACTTCAACGACCACACCCGCACCTTCATGACCCAAAATTGCAGGGAATACACCTTCAGGATCTTCACCAGACAAGGTAAATGCATCTGTATGACACACACCTGTATGGCTAATTTTTACTAATACTTCACCTGCTTTTGGTGGAGCAACATCCACTTCTACAATTTCTAATGGCTGGCCTGGACCAAACGCAACTGCTGCACGTGATTTCATGTAAAACTGTCCTTTTTTTGCTGATTTACAGATGACTAACAGTAACCTCTTTCTATTCGGAGATTCAACTATTAACATCACTAGATAAGGAATAAAAGATCCTATAATTAATGGAACATCAATGACTAAACCTTCGCCCTTTGTATGTTTGAGCATTTTTACTTTTAGCATCATGCTTTCTGGCTGTGAACTGGCTCCCAACACTGCTGAAGAAGCGAAAATCACGCCGGTTCGACCTGCACATTGGATCGACAATCAACTTTCAAAACAGCAGATCAATAGTGGTAAAACGGCTTTCTTGCCGCTCTATGATGGCTTTATGAGTATGGCAGCGCGTCTGCACCTGATTAACAAGGCCAAATATCATCTGGACCTGCAATATTACATCTGGAAGGATGATTATATTGGCAATATGATCTTGTCTCAATTACTTAAAGCCGCTGATCGCGGTGTTAAAGTACGGATTCAGATTGACGATCAAAATGGCACCCAGCTTGATGACAAGCTTCTTGCTCTAAGCCAGCATCCAAATTTTGAAGTCCGGATTTTTAATCCCTATAAATTTCGTCATTTACGTGCGCTGGATTATGGTTTCCGGATGAAAAAGGTCAACCATCGCATGCACAATAAACTGATCATTGCGGATGGCACTGCAGCCGTGACCGGTGGCCGCAATATCAGCAGTGAATATTTTGATGCCAGTGAAGATTTTCAATTCACCGATGTGGATATATTCTTCGCGGGTCAAAGCGTAACAGATGCCAATCAGACCTTTATTAACTTCTGGAATGATGATCTGAGTTATGACGTTCGACAGGTGTTGAATGATGCCGGCCATCCTGAAATGCTTAAAAGGCTCAGAACTGAATTTGAACGTGAAGATGTTGATGAAACTGAACTCAAACGCCGGGTGGGTATTGCCGAGAAACAAGTCGAACAGCACTTAAAAAAACAACCCATTCACTGGGCGCCGGCTTATTTTGTTGCGGATAGTCCCGCAAAAGCTCGTCCTCATGCCAAAAATGGCGATTATATTTATACCCATATGCTCGAATTAATGGGTGAGCCGAAAAAACATCTGGAACTGGTGTCCTCGTACTTTATTCCCACGCAAAAAGGGGCCGATTATTTAACCCGTCGTGCTCAACAAGGCGTGAAAATCAGAATCCTGACCAACTCTTTTCAGGCCAATGATGTGGCCGCAGTGCATGCCTATTATCAGCAATATCGTCAGCAATTATTGAAAAGTGGCATCGAACTCTGGGAATTTAAACCCTATATTGTCCGTCCGGAACGTACCTGGTATGAAATTATGACCGGAGATATCATCCCGGCTAAAAACAAAAACAGCTCCAGTTTGCATGCTAAATTTTTTGATCTGGATGGCATGGTGTTTGTCGGTTCATTTAATTTTGATCCGCGTTCGGCCTATCTGAATACCGAAGTCGGTCTGGTCATTGAGTCGGAAGATTTTCAGAAGGAAATCACCAGTGCGATGGATCAGTACTTACCACGCGTGGCTTATCAGGTTAAGCTGAATGAAAAAAATGAAATGATTTGGCTTGAACATCAAAAAGATGGCCGTAGCATTCAACATTTACATGATCCGGAAACTACAAAATTCCAGCGTTTTATGATGAATCTGGTGACGAAATTTCCCGGTGAATGGTTAATGTAATGACATTGGAATGACCTCAAAATTACATGATATAAAAAGCCCATATTTCGAGAATGGCCACTTAAACTAACTTAGTCCAATCATCTTTTAAAAGGTTTTACAGTCGATTGCGCTTACTTTAAAATTACACTTTTCTCGTATTTTGCGATTTTTCGCCCTCCACTCCCATGCAATTTTTTGATTTAAGCCGTCAGTTTAAGTTCAATGATATTCTGACGCCTGTAAAAACTCTCCATGATTTATCCCAGCAAGAATGGTATTTGGCCAAAATTCGGGTGGAACATGACTGTCTGTCCGACTCCGATACGGTCGAGGGACAGGTGGTTTTGAAATCCAGTGAAAATATTCAGCTCGAACTGGAATGGCTGATTCAGGATAGCGGTTATGAATTACAGGTTTTATTTAAAGGTGTAGAAACCGAAGCCACTGATGAGACCGGAATTATGTTGAAAGGTGCACAACTGGTCGATGAACAGCAGCAAGTACTTTCTGCCCAAGCGTTGAGCTTATGGATTGATGGTACTCTTTTGCCGATGTTGCCTGAGATCCGTCAGGAAATTAAAGCACGTTTAAATTTGTGGGATTATGTCGAATACGATGGCTAATCGCCGAATTTTGCATTAGTAGCAAACTGTTTTGGTTTCATGCACTGTTGAAAGGTAAATTTAAGCGTTACCCAGGAGTACGTTTGTATGCAGAAATTGGCACTTTACGTTCAGCCACATCTGAAGAAATACAGCAGGTGGAATCTCGTATTCGAGTTTTAAAATGGATCAAAGGTAGCCAGTTAATCTGGTCCAGCTTTCATCATATCCGGGAGATTAAAATCAATAGCTATCGCTGGGTTGAATATCCAAATATGTAAATAAATGAGGCTAAAAACTTACAAATAGTAAGTTATTTTCTTATTTAAAGTTTTAAATCTCTTTAACCATTTTTCATCTGATTATTGGATTAAATATTAAACCAGCCCCACATGCTCAAACATCAATCGGTAACTTTCGGCTTTTTTCTCCAAAGAAACCGGATATGCTCGAGAAGATGAAGGCATGCGATATAAATACAGATCACGTCCGACAAAATGGGCCTCGCTAGGCTGACCAATACTCGGCTTTAAAGTCCCTTCAGGCATAGACAGCATCATGGTGTCTGTGGCCTTGTCGCCTGTGGTCATAATATGATTGCACTGCGGCATTTGGCTGAGCAGTTGCTCAATATTGGTGGGTACTACAATTTCCAAAAATTTATCTGAAGCATTGCCCTTTAAACGCCGGATCTGATAGCCACTATCAAAAATCGCAATCCCCGTTTCAGTTAAAAAATCCCGGATCAATTGTTCCTGAAATTTTTTATTAGGTAAGTCCAAAAAGTAATCTTTATTTTCAAAGAAAATCAGCCCAAAAATCCGCCACATATCATTCTGATAGTTTGGATAATAAAAATTCATTTTCCAGCGTGTTGCAGGCGGTGGAAAACTACCCAACATCAGTAATTTGGCATTGGGCGGTAAAAATGGCGGTAGCGGATGCGTTTCAATATCAGACATAGAATTAACTAAATTGAGAGATTTCAACTATTTTAGAAGGTCTTCCGAATCTTGCCAGCTACTTCTTGTCCCCAAAGTGTATAAACTTCCTTACTCGGATGAAAACCATCTGCAGCCATTTGTAAATTCATGGCACGATACTTCTCAATATCGTATTCAATCCATTGCATATTCACTTGCTGATTCACAAATTTTTCCAGTTGCTGGTTCATCTGTTTAGCATACTGGCCAAATAGCCACGCTAAAGGATTCGGTAGCGCCGGAAACATATTCATTGGCGGAACTCCAGCAGCAATAATCAGTTTCGGACTAAATTTTTGCTGGATTTTGCTATAAAGCTGTTCCTGTTTCTGAATCCAAATATCAGCAGGCATCAGTTTGGTCACATCATTGACGCCAACCGATGTGACAATTACATCATAATGCTGGAATTCCATCTGGTCCAAAGCGCGAATCACTTTTGAGCTGGTATCGCCGGTTTTGGCCTGTAATTTCCATTCAATTTCAAAGTCATTTTTCAGTTCATGCAGAATTGCACCCAGTAATGCATCATCCTGATGTTCTACGCCTACACCTGCCGCCGCGGAATCTCCTAAAATGAGCAGAGAAAGTTTTTCGCCTGTTCCTGTTCGACCTTCACGTTTTCCCTGTGGTTCAGGCAACTTCAAGGTATTTTTCTTGACGCGATTACCCTGAATGATAAGTGCAGGAATTAAGGCAATGGTGGCGGCTTTCAGCAACATAGCGGGCTAATTTATATAAAGATATACTTGATTTTACCTGAGTTTATTCTTTTGAACTATTTCCTCAACAGTCATTTTAGATGAATAATCACTTAAATTTTGCTGAGATAGGATTCTTGTAAAATATAGGATTATACATCTTGCCATTAGATAAAACACAAAGGATAAATATAAAAAAATCCCGCTTTAAAACGGGTTTTTTTATCGAAATCAAAGCTTAGATTTTATAGTCATTCCAGCGATTCATACGCTTAAAGGTTCCCACATCATTAAAACGCACACCTACTTCTTTCATCACTTTATGCGCCGTTTTGGACGTCAGTTGACGGATATAAAATGGCTCTTTGACCACAAAATGATGAATCGCATGGGTCGAACCAAAATTACAGCAGAATAACTGGAACGGGACCATCCACCATGGATTGAGCACTTGGGTTTGTTTGATCACATCACGTGGATCAATATCGCCATAGTAATGCATATTTGAACTGACAAACTGCAAGCTAAAAGAACGGATAAAGTTAGGAATCACCCAGATGACTGCCAGCAGATTCACGATCGGCATGGCGTCGACAATGCCTTGCGCCCAGAGCATCTCATAACCGAATAGTGGTGCAACCGCATTTAAACCATGAAAGACCACAAACAGGTAGCACAATCCATAGTAAATAATGCTGAGAGGTAAAAAGCCGAATAACTGAGAAATCATGGCAATTTTACGTTCTTTTTCAGGCTGCTTTTCCAGAAAAAGATGAATCATTTTAAACATCTGAAATGGACGCAGATACACTGACATCAACTGGTCACTAATTACTAGAATTCGGCGAATGCCCCAAGGCATACCATTACTGATGCCACGTTCTTCCAGGTCATGTTCAGTGCCTGAATATTTATGATGATGCAGATGTAAACGACGACGTGCCCACGGACTGATGGTGTTTGGACGTGCCAGCCAGACCAGTGCCAGCATCAGATGATGTGCCCAAGGTGTTTTTTTGAAATACATATAATGAATCAGGTCATGTTCCAGTTCATGGGTCAATGACGCAAAAATCGCAATCAAGGGAATGGTAAACCATGCTGAAAGATAACCTGTTCCATATGCTACCGCGCATGCAATCATGCCTGCCCAGGCAAAGCCTAAAATACTCGCACCGATAAAGTTCTGATGTTTGAGTATGGGATAACGAGCACGCACCTCTTCCCCGGCCTGGGTAACGATACTTCTGACCTTGGAGATTCGCTGCTGGTCAGTCATATCCGCAGATGTAGACATATGGACAACCTTTAATTTCTGAACGGTTGTACATTAAAGGAAATTCTAAAAAAGAGAAGTTATCTTTCCACTTTTAGAGTGAGTATGTCTAAGTTTTGGACAGTTTGGAAAAGTTCTTAAAATTGGCGAAAATTAGGAAAAGTAAAAGATGGTCTTTCTCATGAAACGAAAATTTAAAAGTAATTGATTTAATTGCAAATTCATCAATAAAATAAAAATATAATTTTTGATAATTTAAAACTTTATTTTAATAATCAATATATTAGGATTTATAAAATTTCGCTTTTTTGTAAATTCAAGCTATACATTTTTTAGAAAAAAATACTGATTCAGAAATTTTTCTCAGTTTGTCATAAAAAATAAAAAGAGAAGCGCTCTAGCTTCTCTTTTTATAGATCTAAGAGCGCTTTTAACCTAACTTGTTCACCAGTTTAAGTGGTAATACTTTCATGGCTAGACCGAGTGGCAACCAAGGCCATTTCGGCACATAAGCCTTAACTGGTGCTTTTTCAATTTCTGCTGCCAATAAACGCGAACCAGTTTTTTCATCGACTTCAAAAGGTAGCTTTTTTGCCCCTTCATTAATTTCAGTACGAATATATCCTGGGAAAATGGTGGTCACTTTAATTGGCGTATCAATCAGTTCAGCTCGAATGCCTTCCGCTAAATGAGCCACGCCGGCCTTACTTGCACCATAAGCCGTTAAATGTTTTGGCATACCGCGCATTGCACTCATAGATGAAATCATCACCAGATGGCCAGAGTTTTGTGCACGGAAGATTTCAACTGCAGCTTCACATTGTGCTAATGCCGAAATAAAGTTGGTTTCAACCGTGGCTTTATTGATAGCAAAATTACCTTTACCAATCCGGCGGCCCTCACCGACACCAGCATTCACAATAACTCGGTCAATGGTGCCAAAGTCTTCTTTAAAAGCACGAAACACTTCAAACACTTGATCGTAATCGGTGACATCTAGTGTTTTGGCAATGACTTTGATGCCATATTGGCTTTCCAGTTCCTGCTTTAAGATTTCCAGACGCTCCAAACGACGTGCACAAATCGCCAGGTTATAGCCTTTTTTCGCAAATTCACGTGCCATACCGGCGCCGATCCCTGAACTTGCACCGGTAATTAAAATTGTTTTAGCCATGTATTTACCCTATTCCTTTATTTTTCTAGCGTATTAGGTTTTCAATCTCATTTTAAATCCAGGTCAATAAGTCTGGACGCTGTGCTTTAATAAAATGATGTTCATTTAAACTGAGTAGTTGCGGTTCATTACCCACCAGACGTAGTGTCGTGATACTGGTATTGGTAATCGCCCAGTTCAGGGCAAAGGTTTTCTCCGGGCTCAGCCCTAGAATTTTACCTACTGCAACAGAAATCACACCACCTGAGGTATAGACTACTGCATAGCGCGGACGGCTTTTGGACAACTGGTCACACAGATTTTCTAAGCCGCTTTCCACGCGTGCTTTGAAACTTGGCCAAGATTCATCATATTCATGGTGATAATCATCGCCAGTCCAGCGTGCAATTGCACCGCTAAAAATTTTGCTCAGATAATCTCGTGGATTTTCATGTTCTGATACATCCTGTTTCAGCAATTCAGGCTGATTAAAGCGCGGCTCATAACGGGCGAATACCTGCTGATGATTAAATTCATTCCAGGCACTATCGGTCAGAATCTCACTTTCCGGAAAACATTCATCCAGAGATAAATGCGCCGTCTGCTGATGGCGTTGCATGGAGCCAGCCACCACATAAGGTGCTTCTTTCAGAATTTCATCAAAATAGTGGCCCAAAAGCTTTGCTTGTAACTCACCGTTGGGCGAAAGCTGGTCATAACTTTCTGCGCCAAAAGAGGCCTGGCCATGCCGGATCAAGTAAATGGTTGTCATTTTGGCATTATCTCTTTAAATTTAAGCACATACTTTTGTGCAATCTCATTGGCTTCCAGTTTTTGCTTGCCAATCAGTTTTAAGGCACGAATATGCAAGGCATGAATCACCACCCAAAAATCCTTGAACGCTGGATTATTAGTCTGTTTGTGGTAATAACGATAATAGATCTGCTGGGCAATCACCGCGAGACGGAAAATTCCGAACACCTCATAAAACGCCCAGTTTTCCGGTTGCAGGCCGGTTTTTCCCAAGTAGTAATCCACCACTTCTTTACGGGTAAACATACCTTTTAGATTGGTCGGCTGGCGGCGTGTTGCCTTAAAGATGGCATTGTCAGTATCTTCCACCCAATAGGCTAAAGCAGAACCTAGATCCATGAGCGGATCGCCGAGTGTCGCCATTTCCCAGTCCAGTACGCCAATCACTTCAGTCGGATTTTCCGGATTTAAGATGACATTATCAAAACGCCAGTCATTATGAATCACACAGGTTTTGGAATCAGAAGGAATATTGTCTTTCAGCCAGTTGCGTACATATTTAAAGGATGGAACATTCAGCGTTTTGGCCTTTTCATAACGAGCATCCCAGCCTTCGACCTGACGGCGACAATAGCCTTCACCCTTACCGAGATTTTTAAGTTCGGTCCCTTGATAAGGCACCTGATGCAGTTCGATCAGTTTATCAATCACATTGATACATAAAATCCGGATATCGGATTCAGTAAGCTGCAGCTCAGGTGGCATTTTGGCGCGAGGGATAATTCCTTCCAGACGTTTCATGACATAGAAATCACAGCCAATCACTGATTCATCTTGACAAAGCGCCACCATTTCAGGCACCACAGGATAATGTTCAGCCAAGGCTTTCTGCACATGATATTCACGTGCCATGTCATGTGCAGATTTGGCTTTGGTACCGTGCGGCGGACGACGTAAAATTAGATCGGCATTGGTATACTGTAAACGGTAGGTCCAGTTTGAAGCTCCGCCTGAATATTGGGTCACTTGCACAGGGCCTTCAACATTCACATTTTGCTGAATTAACCAATTGGTGATGGCTTGTACATCCAGTTCTTCACCTTGACGAACTGCTCCACCTACATCAATAACCGCCATAATTTTTCCTTAAAATTTTTTAATACGTTGCAATCTTCTATTTAAGCCAGTTTATTTTTTGTGGCGTGTACTGTAGCCACGTTTTGCCAGTTCCAGTTTGGCAATCATGCCCTTATGTACTTCATCCGGGCCATCGGCCAAACGCAAAGCACGTGCCTGGGCAAAGAATCCAGTCAGTGGCGTATCACGAGAGACACCGGCACCGCCGTGAATCTGAATCGCCATATCGACGACTTTTTCCAGCACAATTGGCGCAACGACTTTAATCGCAGAAATTTCAGTCAATGCCGCCATATTCCCTAAAGTATCCATTTTATAGGCGGCATACAAGGTCAAAAGACGGGCCTGATCAATCGCAACTCGTGCTTCCGCGACCCGTTCCAAGTTACCGCCGAGTTTTAAAATCTCTTTGCCAAATGCGCTACGACTCATACCACGGTCAATCATCAGCTCTAAGGATTTTTCCGCAGCACCAATACAGCGCATGCAATGATGAATACGGCCTGGTCCTAAACGACCTTGAGCAATTTCAAAACCCTGACCGGCGCCACCAATAAAATTCGCTACCGGAACGCGGACATTTTCAAAACTGACTTCGCCGTGGCCATGTGGTGCATCGTAGTCACCAAACACTGGCAGCATACGTTCAATTTTTACCCCTGCGGTATTTACCGGAACTAGAACCATCGAATGCTGATGATGACGGTCTTTTGTTTCATCTGGAGTATGTGCCATAAAAATAATGATTTTGGCGTTAGGATCACCCAGACCTGATGACCACCATTTACGACCATTCAGAACAATCTCATCACCTTGAATTACCGCCGTTGCCTGCATATTGGTGGCATCACTGGATGCAACTGCAGGTTCAGTCATACAAAAGACCGAACGGATTTTCCCTTCTAATAGTGGCTTCAGCCATTGCTGTTTCTGTTCTTCAGAACCATAACGCCACAATACTTCCATATTGCCGCTATCTGGCGCATTACAGTTAAATACGACTGGTGCAATCAGGCTACGACCTGAAAGTTCGGCAATATGTGCATATTCCTGAACCGATAAACCCTGGCCAAGTTCAGGACAAGGGAGAAACATATTCCAAAGGCCAGCTGCCTTGGCTTTGGCTTTTAAGCTTTCCAGTTCTGCAGGCCATTGCCATTTGGTCCAGTCGCCGCCTTGGTTCAACTCATGAACTTGCTGCCAGAAATCAGCTTCAACTGGTTCAATTTCCTCAGCAATAAATTTTTTGGTTCTATTTAAATAATCTTGTGCACGTGCTGAAAGCTCAAACATCTCTTTATCCCTCTAAATATTCTAATTCATACGCTTTACAACACCTTAACCCAAAACCTATTATGAATAAAATGATTTTACTCCATACATTATTATGCATAGCATTCATTCTAAAACAGTCATGGACCTGCGAAATTTTCATCGTATCGACATTAACCTTTATCCGCTTTTTATGGCAATTTATGAGCAGAACAGTATTTCTAAAGCTGCACAGATTTTATCAGTTAGCCAGTCTGCTGCCAGTCATGCTTTACAACGTTTAAGACAGCATTTACAGGATGATTTATTTGTACGTACTGGCAGCAAAATGCAACCTACGCCGTTTGCGGAACAGATCTATCCTGAGCTGAAGAATGCACTTTTTGCGATTCAAAATATTTCAATACAGCATCAGCACTTCAGACCGGAAATGATTCAGAGTTTGAAAATTGCCGTACATGATGAAATTGAGCCAATGATCTTTCCCAGACTGGTTCAGCACTTTCAACAACTCAATCTGGAAATTCAACTTAGCAGCATGAAGCTGGACCGTAAAAATATAGCAGCAGACCTCGCCTCTCAACAGGTCGATTTTGTCATAGATCTGGAACAAAACATTGCTGAAAAAATCCAGTTTGAGCGTCTGGTTCAAGATGAATTTGTAGTGTGTACACAATTAACAGAAATGAATGAGCAGATTTATCTTGCCTCACCTCATATTGGCGTGTCATCACGCCGTACTGGCGTTTTAGTTGAGGATATTTATTTAAGCCGTAAACAATATTCACGACAGATTTTTTTACGCTGTCAGCATTACTCAACTGCTCTGCAAATTTTGGAACAACAAAAGACAGCTATGCTGACTATTCCTAAAAATGTATTGGTACATTTACAATTGGCTACCAGTCTAAATATTTTTGAAGTCCCTGTGGAACTGCCGAAAATTAATATGGGGATATATTGGCATAAGGATTTGCACGAGAATAAGAGACATCAATTTTTGAGAGCTGAAATTTATAAAATTTTTACTTAGGCTATTTATAAAGAAATTTAAATTGCTTAGGCTATTTTATATATAAGTTTAGATGGTTGCAGATTCATCTTTTCGCCAGAAAAATATACTTAGGCTATTTTAGCTGGTACAAAACTAAACACTGAGTGATTAGCTTTTAATCCGTAGATCTACTGGCTTTGCTCTAGAATGGCTCGACTTTTAGCTGTGATTTTACAGCTGGTTTTGCTGATTTGGATCTTGCCTTTGTTAAATCTCTCCACCACCTGGCAAATTGTGCTGGGTCTAGTACTGCTATGTTTTTCTTATTATCTGCTGCATAAGATTACAGTTTATTTAAAAGATGTTTTCCGTCCCTTTAAGAAAGGCAAAAAATACTGGTGCCGTGTAAAAGCTGTAAGTGACGGTGATACCCTCACCTGCTACCGTTTTAACATTCGTCGCTCTGAAACCAAATTGCGCTTTGCTTTTGTCGATGCCCCCGAATCATCCCAAGCCTATGGTAAAGAATCGCAGCGTCTGGTCAAAAGCATGGTGAATAATAAAATGATTCGGGTCAAGATAACCGACATTGACCGTTATGGCCGTTGTGTCGGTGTGGTCTATCGCTATCGCAAAAATATCAATGAAGAGATTGTCAAACGTGGTGCAGCGTGGGTCTATGAAGAATATATTAAGGACAAAAATCATTTACGCTATATGATGGAGCTGCAAAATAAAGCCAAGAAACAGAAAAAAGGTCTTTGGAAAAGTAGCCGTCCTGTACGTCCAAGTGTTTATCGTAAACAGGTAAAATCGTCAATTTGATTTTATCAAATATAAATTGCAAATAATAAAAAGTGATCAGGACATTCAGATCACTTTTTTTCATTTATTTTAGTTTTACCGATTTAATAAGCCAAATGCACCAGAAAGCGGAATGCGCCAGCAATCAGAGCCAGCGTTAAAAATCCTGCCAGCCATAATCCTAAAAACCATAATGCCTGTTTGCCTTTCATGACCACTCCTTAATGATAGCCATCATCGCCGACCCTGACCTTATGCCGGAACACCCAATAGGACATACCCGTATAAATCACAATAATTGGAATCAGGATCAAAGCACCAATCAAAGCAAATAACTGGCTATTTTCATGCGCTGCTGCCTGCCAGATTGTTACGCTCGGCGGAATAATATATGGCCATAGACTGATCAAGAATCCAGTATAAGCGAGGAAAACCAGAACCAGCATATAGGTAAATGGACCTAATTCACTGCGTCTTTTACAGGCACGTAAGGCCAGCCAGGTAAATAGCAGAACCAGAACTGGAACTGGCATAAAATAGGTGAATTGTGGCTGACTAAACCAGCGTTCGGCAATCTGTGGATGGGTCAACGGCGTATAAATACTGACAGCACCCAATATGATCAGCAAGGCAATAATCAGCTTAGGCATTAGTTTAAACATTCGATCCTGCAAATCATCTCCGGTTTTATAGATTAGCCAGCCACAGCCTAATGCCGCATAGAGCACCACCACACTGATTCCGGTGAAGATGCTGAATGGAGTGAGCCAGTCCAGACCACCACCAACATAGACACCATTTCGAGTTTCAATGCCCTGAATATAAGCGCCTAAAATCATGCCTTGCAGGAAACTGGTGATCGCAGAACCACCGATAAAGGCTTTATCCCACCAATGCTTACTGCGGTTTGCCTTGAAGCGGAATTCAAAAGCCACGCCGCGGAAAATCAAGGCAATCACCATCAGAATAATTGGCATATACAGCGCCGAGAGTACGGTCGAGTAAGCGAGTGGAAAAGCTGCAAATAACCCTGCACCGCCCAAAACCATCCAGGTTTCATTGCCATCCCAGACCGGAGCCACGGTATTCATCATGACATCACGTTCATCCTGATGCGGAAAGAAAGGAAACAAGATGCCGATGCCCAGATCGAAACCATCGAGAATGGTATAAATCAATACACCCAAACCAATAATCACAATCCAGATTAATGATAAATCAATCATTTTTTATCCTCCTGATCCGGTTGTTCAGGAACTTCTTCGATACGTTCGCGAATACTACTTAATGGTCGACGCGAGGCCTGAACCACATCGCTATCTGATTCATGATCTGGTCGGGTATGAATAAAATCCGGGCCTTTGTGCATCAGGCGCAACATGTAGTAAATTCCGATACCAAATACCACACAGTAGACAACTACAAAAATAATCAGGGTCAGCCCCACCTGTTCAGCGGAAACCGGAGACAATGCATCCTTGGTTCGCATGATGCCGTAGACTACCCAAGGCTGACGGCCGACTTCTGTGGTAAACCATCCCGCAAGCATGGCAATAAATCCGGAAGGTCCCATAATCAGGGCAAATCGGTGCAATGCACGGGACTCATAAAAGCGACCACGGGTACGTGCCCACGCTCCCCATAACGCCAGTAACAGCATCAATACGCCGAGTCCGACCATAATCCGGAAGCTCCAGAACACCACCAGCGAATTCGGCCGGTCTTCAGGCGCAAAGTCTTTAAGTCCTGTAACCTTTCCATCCATCGAGTGGGTTAGAATCAGGCTACCCAAGTTGGGAATTGCGACTGCATATTTGGTTTCTTCGGCCTCCATATCTGGAATACCAAAGAGATATAAGGGCATGCCTTCGTCATGATTGGTTTCCCAGTGCCCTTCCATGGCTGCAAGTTTGGCTGGCTGATGTTCAAGGGTATTAATACCGTGCATATCACCGACGATGACCTGTAAGGGCGCGAGTACCAGAAGCAGCCACATCGCCATGGAAAATGAAGTCTTGACCAGTGCATCACGACGGCCTTTGATTAGATGCCATGCGGCTGTAGCAGCGACCAGTAAGGCGGAAACCAGAAAGGCAGCCATGGCCATATGGGCCAGACGATAAGGGAAAGATGGGTTAAACACGATAGCAAGCCAATCTTGCGGAACAATCAGGCCATTTTCAATCGCAAAGCCTTGTGGGGTCTGCATCCAGCTATTGGACGATAAAATCCAGAACATGGAAATACAGGTGCCTATCGCAACCATCAAGGTCGAGAAAAAGTGCGCCTTTGGTCCCACTCGCCCCCAGCCAAATAACATGATGCCCAGAAAGCCCGCTTCCAGAAAGAAAGCGGTGAGTACTTCATAGGCCAATAAAGGTCCAGTCACGCTGCCTGCCACCCGGGAAAACTCACTCCAGTTGGTTCCAAACTGGTAGCTCATGACCACACCAGAGACGACACCCATCCCGAATGCCACAGCGAAAATTTTCACCCAGAATTTGAATAGATCCTGAAAAATCGGATTTTGGGTTTTGAGCCAGCGCCATTCCAGAATGGCCAGAAAGCTGGCCAAGCCAATAGAAATTGCCGGAAAAATGATATGAAAAGATACAGTAAAGGCGAACTGTATTCGTGCTAACTCTAATGCAGTTAAACCCAGAGTCATAAGCTTCACCTATGCATTGTTATTTGGCATCTTTGCCCTTCAATTTTTAAGTCATGAATTTTTCTAGTGACATGGCTAGCTTAGGCGTGGCTGTTATAAAAAGTATGTAGTCTTTTGTTGATTATTTTTTAATCAGGTTAAACTATGTAACTCTTGCTGATAAAGAAAATATTACTCTGAATAATTTTTAAAACTCTCCTCTTGAGCTTTAGATAAAACAGGCGTAAATTAGGCCTAAATTTAGTTACCCAGGTTAACTAACCATATGTTTTCCGAATCTCCCCGACTTCGTACGCTGTTATTACGCTGCGCACGACTGATGAGCGATGAGATCAATACGATCTTGTTGTCATCTCAATTAAATTATTCCTTATGGCAGGTGTTATACGTCATCCAGTCAAAGCAACAATGCACGCTGGTAGATATTTCCAGTTATCTCAATGTATCCAAGCCCGGTATTACTAAGCGGATTCAGCAACTGGTTGAACTCGATCTGATTGCCCAACTCGAAACTGAAGACAAACGTCAAAAGCTGTTCAAGTTGAGTGAGCAAGGAGTTGAGACCTTTGCGATGTGTTCCAAACAGATCGATGCATTTGAAGATCAGTTGCTTGAGCACGTTGAATCAGATGATCTTGAAGGCAGTAAAAATACCTTGATGCAACTCATTCAGCAGTTATATCCCTCATCTCAGGACAGACCTCAATGAGCCAAGAACAAGAAGCGCCTTTATGGACGCCCAATTTTATCCTGATCAGTCTGGTGAATTTCCAGCTGGTTCTGGTGTTCTACTTACTGGTGATTGTGATTGTCGGCTACTCAGTGGCTGAGCTAGGGGCTTCGACTGCACAAGCCGGTCTGGTATCAGGTCTGTTTATTGTCGGCACCCTATTCGGACGCTTATTGATCGGAAAATTACTGAATCGTCTGGGCCTAAAAAATACGCTTGTCATTGGCCTGACTGGTTTCCTACTCTTTTCCGGACTGTATATGATTCCGGCCAAGCTGGAAGTTTTACTAGGCATCCGTCTGATACATGGCTTTATGATGGGTATGGCTTCTACTGTACTGGGTACAGTGATTGCACAGACCATTCCTGCCACACGACGTGGTGAAGGAATTGGATATTTCAGCATGAGCAGCACCCTCGGCACAGCGATTGGTCCCTTTGCCGGAATCTGGCTGATGACAAATTTTAATTATCAGGTAATTTTCATCTTTACCAGTATCGTTGCGCTCAGCTGCCTGATTTGTGGCTTGTTCATCCAGCCACCACGCCTTAAGGCAGGTCATTCGTCAGCAGATTCTACTTCGCAAAGCACCAGTAAACTGGCCCAGTATATTGAACCGAATGCCCTACCGATTGCACTGATTGTACTGCTGGTGGCTACTTCTTATTCAGGTGTACTGTCCTTTATTCATTTTTATGCCAAAGACATTAATCTGGTCGAAGCAGCATCATTCTTTTTCTTAATGTATGCCTTTGCCATTTTGCTTTCGCGTCCTTTTACCGGCCCGCTCATGGATCGTAAAGGCGAAAATATCATTATCTATCCTGCCATTGTGATTATGGCACTAGGGATTTTTCTGCTGAGTCAGGCACAGAATTCTGTGATATTACTTACTAGTGCAGCATTGCTCGGTTTTGGTTTCGGGAATATCCAGTCAGTGTGTCAAACCATTGCGGTGAAAAGTACGACATTGCAGCGTATGGGGCTTGCTACCTCAACCTTCTTTATTGCCCTGGATGCCGGTCTTGGTTTTGGCCCTTATTTCCTGGGTATGCTGCTGGATCAGATTGGTTATCGTCAGCTTTATCTGTTCTCGGCGCTGCTCACCCTGAGCTGCCTGGTTTGGTATTACCTTCTGCATGGCCGTAAAGTGGGAAAAGTACAGCCTTCTCATTAAGCGCTTTTAAAAGCGTCGGCTAAACCGGCGCCGGTATTCCAACGGCGTCAGACCGGTTTTTTTATGAAATAAACGGCGGAATGAACTTGGATCCTGATAGCCGACATTTTGCATGATCACATCCACAGCTTGATCGGTTTCTTCCAGTCGTTTACGGGCAGCCTCAATCCGGATCGCTTGTAGATACTGATTGGGCGGTATGTCTAAGGCTTGTTTAAAGCGTCGAATCAGGGTCCGGCCAGTCACATTAAACTGCTCTGCCAGCTGGTTCAAACTAAAATCTTCATGAAAATGCTGCTCTAGCCAGTTCTGGATTTTTTGTACCAGTTCATCATGGTGCGGCTGGCCAATATTCAGCAATGAATAAGACAACTGGCTATCACGGCGGTAATCAATTACGAAAGATTTAGCCGATTGCATGGCCACCTCAAAGCCATACAAGCGCTCAATCAGATGCAAACCTAGGTCAAACCAGGCCAGGCCTCCACCTGCACAATAGATATTCTGATCTCGGCTAATCATCAGATCGGCATTCAGTTTCACCTTAGGATAGCGTGAACAAAACACTTCCTGAAAACCCCAATGTGTTGTTGCAATCCGGTCATCTAAAATGCCTGCTTCTGCCAGAAAAAAATTCCCCGTACAGTTTCCTGCAATTAAAGTCGCCTCTGCATGTGCAGATTTTAAAAAATGAATCAGTTCTGGATTCTGTTGCAATACATCCTGAATCGGTGCAGCGATGGTCGGTACCACCAGAATATCTGCAGTTTGAATCTCTTGATAAGAAAAATGTGCCTGCAACTGCAGCCCATTGATACACCGAATCGGATGTCCCTCCGGACTGGCGATACTCACCTTAAACAGGCGCTGTACGTCCTGCTGCTGGATCCGGTTCCAGCTTACGCCAGCCATAGTAAATAAATCGACCACACCCGTAATGGCCGAAGCCAGAGCCCCATGAAAGCCTAAAATCACCACCTGTTGCATACTTTACTAATTGTCACTTTTCACCCGATTCATGTCATTATTGACAATCCTCCTCAATAAAAGCAACTGCTAGTCTTGATGCTATCTCAAGGATTGCACATTCAGGATAGTACCGTGACCCAACTGATTAATGATAAAGATCTGCATTTCCAGCTTTATGACGTATTCAAACTTGAAGCGCTGACTAAACTGCAACGCTATCAGGATCATGACAAAAATACTTTCGACAGTATTCTGGAAACGGCAAAAGGTATCGCGACTGATTATTTTGCGCCGCATAATGCCAAAGCTGATCAACAAGAACCGAACTTTGATGGCAAACAGGTCAAAACCATTGATGAAGTGAAGACAGCCTGGCAACAGTTTGCCGATGCCGGCCTGCTTTGCGCCCAGCATGATTATGCAGATGGTGGCATGCAACTGCCCACTTTGGTGAATATGGCCTGCAATGCTTATTTTATGTCGGCCAATCCGTCCACCGTGGCTTATTCTTTTCTAACGGCCGCTGCGGCGAACCTGATACAGGCTTTTGCCTCCCCAAAACAAAAGCAAATATTCCTACCGCATATGTTGAGTGGCCGCTTTGCTGGCACCATGGCCATGACAGAGCCGAATGTAGGTTCCTCTTTGGGCGATCTGACCACTAAAGCGATTCCTCAGGCAGATGGAATTTATAAAATTAAAGGCCAGAAAATGTTTATTTCGGGTGGCGATCAGGACATTAGCGAAAATATTGTGCATCTGGTCTTGGCGCGGATTCAGGATGCGCCGCAAGGCGTGAAAGGAATTTCCCTGTTTATCGTACCAAAATTCAAAACCAACGAGGATGGTTCACTCGGTGAAGCTAATGATGTACAGCTGGCTGGCTTACTGCACAAAATGGGCTATCGAGGTACTACATCTACAGTTTTAAGCTTTGGAGAAAATGATAATTGCTTAGGCTATTTAATTGGTGAACCCGGTCATGGCTTAAAATATATGTTCAAGATGATGAATGAAGCACGTGTGGGTGTCGGTCTGGGCGCAGCCATGATTGGTTATCGTGGCTATCTGGAATCTCTGGATTATGCTAAAAACCGTCCGCAAGGCCGGCCAGTTCATGAAAAAACACCTGACTCGAAACCAGTAAATATCATTGAACATACCGATGTCAAACGCATGCTACTGGCGCAAAAGTCATATGTAGAAGGTTCGCTGGCACTTTGCTTATTTGCAGCCCGATTAATTGATGAACTTCAGGCAGCTCAAGATGAAGATAGTGCAATTCTCCTTGATCTCATCACCCCGGTGGTCAAATCTTTCCCTTCTGCCTATGGTCCGAAAGCCAATGATCTGGCTATTCAGGTCCTGGGCGGCGCGGGTTATACTCGTGAATATCCGGTGGAGCAATGTTACCGTGATAACCGGCTCAATCCGATTCATGAAGGAACTTACGGCATTCAATCTCTGGATCTGCTGGGACGTAAACTCTGGCAGCATAATGGCAAAGGGCTCAATCTGCTCATGCAGCGCATCCAGAAGACCTTGTCAGAGATTCATGATCCGAAGATAGTGGAACTCGCAAAGATCTATAAACAGCATCTTGCCACTGTGCAAAAGACTACACAGATTTTAGGCCAGGCCTTGCATCAAGGTAAAGTCAGCGAAGCTTTGGCCAATTCAGGCCTGTATCTGGATATGATGGGTAAGACCATCCTAGCCTGGCTATGGCTGGAAATGGCGAATCAGGCTCAACTCAAGTTTGGCACATCTTCGCAGGCAGAAGATCAGACTTTTCTGGCAGGGAAAATTCAGGCAGCTCAATATTTTATTCGCTGGGAACTCCCTGAAATTGAACATCAGGCCAAATTACTGATGCATCTGGATGATACTTGCCTGAATATGCAAGCCGACTGGTTCTAGGCAGAATTAATCAAAAAATGCGCCTTTATCGGCGCATTTTTATTTTGTAATTCATTAAGCTGTAGAGTTATTTACACCAAATTTTTTAAATAGCTTGGCACGCTTGGAAGGCAAGATATTAGCCTTACTTAAATCGCCCTGATAGTGCTGATATACCCGCTGATCCATGATTTTGTACCATAAAGGTGGAATCAAGGCTGGAATCAGCATGGTTGCATAACCGCTGGGTAATTCTGGCGCTTCATCAAAATGCCGCAACGCCTGAAATGGACGGCTTGGAAAAGCATGATGATCAGAATGGCGTTGTAACTGATACAAAAACAGATTAGTTACGATATTGTTGTTATTCCAGCTATGTTCCGGCAAGGTTCGCTCATAACTGCCATCCGCTTTCTGTCCACGTTTCAGTCCGTAGTGCTCGATATAATTCACAATCTCAAACAGGCTAACGCCATAAAATGCCTGTGTCAGTGTATAAGGAATAATTTTCTTGCCATACGCCTTTAGCATCAAGGCATGATAGCCGGCACTCATGGCCCAACCATGAAACAGCTCATTTTCCTGATTAAAGAATTTCAGTCCCTTACGCTCGAGCCGTCTTTTTTCAATCTGGATTGCAGATTTTAATCCGCCTATTACGGTACGTGGCCAGAAACGGTAAAAAGATTCACCCATTTTTGAAGATGCCGGATCTTCAGGCGTGGCTACCCGTTTATGATGTCCATAAGGATGTTCAATCCGGAAATGGTTATAGCCCAAAGGCATCAGGCTGGCATGAGACCAGTAATGGTCTTTTTTCTGTGGACGATGGCTGAGTTCATGTGCGGTATTCACCCCCACACCATTAATCGCACCCATAGAAACTCCCAGCAATACCTGATCTAGCAAAGACATATTTGGGCGACTTACGACATAGCCAGCAAAGGCATTGGCTGCCATTTGTAAGGGAATAAATGTTTTTACAATGCGGTCATAATAAGGATCGTTAACCAGTGCCTTGATCTGCTCATCATTTGGGTTATTGGCATCATCGCCAATCAGAGCATCCAATGTCGGAATGATGACATGCAATAATAAAGGCCCGCCCATTGCAAAGACTTTTTGAGTGGCTTTAGGACCAAAATGATAACCGGCCAGAATTCCCATTCCGATCACAGGCAGACCTGGGCTGAGCAACCAGCCAAAACGTTTTTTATCCAGCTTTACACCTTTTAGTGCCGACGCTTCCTGCGTAAACTGCGCTTTCTGGATTTGTGCAGGGGCATTCATTGCGACCTTCCTTTTTTATGTTACTCTGCACTTATAGTTGAATATTTCAGCAGCCGCGAACAGTATTCAACGTCCAGAAAAGCTATGTCAGCGTCTTTGGCACATGCTGCCAAATTCTGGCCTAAAATCACAAAGTTAAAAAATTTATAGTCAATTAAATGAAATAAAACAGAAGAATAGAGTTAGGCATGGATGCTTTAAGTAAAATTTTTGATGATATTCATCTGGAAAAATCGGAATATCTTTATCTGAATGTATTTCATCCGGGCGGCTTTGACTATCAACATGAACCCTTTATGCTGGCCTATATCCTGTTACAAGGACAGGCGCAATTAAAGTTCATGAATGGTGATCGACTGGAGCTGCAACAAGGTGATCTGGTGCTATTACCCGCAGGTTCCTCCCATCATGTTTCCTGCCCAGACAATGCCGATTTTTCTGAGCACCATGCGATTAATCCTTATTTTCAGAGCAATGTACAGCAATGTATTGATCTCAATCGGGAAAATTCGGCGGATTATAGTTTCATACTGGCTATTCGTTCTAGCTTGGATATCCAGATGGCCAAACCTCTTTTGAGTGCATTACCTAAATACCTGCATATTCAACATATTCTGGGTGATACGGCGCCAGAATGGTTACAGGTTGGCTTGCAGTTTCTGGCACTGGAAACCCAGCAGCTTCGTCCCGGACGTGACAAGATTCTGGATCATCTGGTCAGTATTTTACTGATTGAATGCGTGCGAGATTATATTTTAAACCTGGAAAATGCCTCGAGCTGGCTGAATGCTCTTTCGCATCCGGAATTATCTAATGCACTGGCGGCGATTCATGGCAAACCTGAACAGTCCTGGACCGTAGAAAGTCTGGCCGAACAGTGTCATATGTCACGTTCCAAATTCGCCCAACTGTTTACCCAGATTGTCGGTGAGCCACCCCTTGCCTATCTGCAACAGCACCGCCTGCGTCTGGCAGCGCAATATTTACGAAATAGTGGATTTGGTATCCAGCAGATCGCTTATCTGGTCGGTTATTCATCCGAGACGGCGTTTAGCCAAAGTTTTAAAAAACAGTTTGAACAGACGCCGACCCAATACCGGCTGAATTGTCAGAAAAATCAATCTTTATTATCAGACTAAAATTACTGCACTAAAGCCAGTACCGCTTTGGCCGGGTCTTCACTATTACCAGAAAGCAGCTGCTTGTGCATGGTGATATGCTGCATAACCTGAATCTGTGCTGCTTCAATATCCATCAGTTTTTCAATTTCAGCTGCCAGATTTTCCGGGGTAGCATCAGACTGGATCAGTTCCTGAATTACTTTTTTGCCGGCAATAATATTCGGCAAGGAGAAATAAGGGATTTTGACCAGTAATTTGGCAATTTGATAAGTCAGCCAGTGCAATTTATAAAAAGTTACCATCGGACGGTGCAGCAACATCGCTTCAAGCGTTGCTGTTCCAGACGCCAGTGCAATGATATTGGATGCATTCATGACCTGACGGCCAATTTTGGACTCAGCGCTGGTATTTTCCATCAGGCGAATCTGGGCTTTTAAGCTCTCAGGATAAGTGGCCAATAAACTTTCGATTTGCTGTTTACGCGCATCATTAATCGCAGGAATCAGAAAGGTATAATCCGGATGTTTCTGATGCAGAATATTGGCAGCATCCAGAACCAAAGGTCCCAAACGCTCAATCTCGCCACGACGACTGCCTGGCAATAAGGCAATATATTTCTGATGTGGATCCAGACCTAATTCTGTCTGAGCATCCAGAATCGGATTTTCAAGCGGCAACTGACTGGCGAGCGGATGTCCAACAAAAGCTGCCGGAACATCCCATTGCTTGAAAAAGGCTTTTTCAAATGGAAATAGGCACAGTACCAGATCAATACTGGCTTTAATGCCATGTATACGGCCTTGACGCCATGCCCAGACCGAAGGACTGACGTATTGCACGGTTTTAATCGGTAACTGTTTTTGTTTAATGGTTTTTGACAAACGCAGGTTAAAATCAGGCGCATCAATCCCGATAAAAATATCGACCGGATCTTTAGTCCAGGTTTCCACCAGACCATCCCGCACAGCAAACAGTTTTTTAATATCTTTTAAAACTTCGACAATGCCCATCACCGATAAAATATCCATCGGATAATAGCTTTTAAAGCCTTCAGCGATCATTTGTGGCCCACCGATACCTTCAAATTCAGCATCAATGCCTTGCTCACTAAAACGGCGAATCAATTTTGCGCCAAGCGTATCTCCAGAAACTTCACCGACCACGATTCCAATTTTAAGTTTTCGATTTAGCAAGTGGGTTTCCTCTCAGATCCGCATGGAAATTTATTGAATCGGGATTCTAACATAATCCTATGGCTATTCCGGAAGAAGCTTAAGTATCTTCTAATTTTAAGAAACCCACCGTTTAGAATAACTTAGTCAATAAGGGAGCTTGCATAACAAGAATTAAATCGACATTTACAGGTACATTCAATTAGACAGAAATGGGGCAAATCGGACAGTTAAAATCAATCATTATATTCGCACTTTATACATAACCCAGTGAATAAACATGAAAGATCACCTAATATTCTTCACCTAGCTTTATCTTTTTTATGCATAAGTAAATCAATAATCAAGACAACGACTTATATCCAAAAGTCATAAGATATGCTCGTTTTTTGATTTTGGCATATATGCATGTTTGGTCCGATTGAATTTATTTTAGCAGGCGTTCTGGTAGGTTTTTGTGTAGGTGTCACCGGTGTCGGTGGCGGTTCATTAATGACGCCAATTCTTATCAGTTTATTCCGGATTGAACCGCATATCGCGATTGGTACTGACCTGCTCTATGCCGCGATTTCTAAATTCTGTGGCTCGTTTGTGCATGCCAAGAAAATGAATATTGTCTGGCCGATTGTGATCTGGCTGGCCGTTGGCAGTATTCCCGCATCTTTTGCAACGCATTGGGTACTCGAGAACTATCTGAGCCAATCGACGCATTACAAAGCCGTCCTGACCATGGTCTTGGGCTTTATGCTGACTATTACCGGCTTATCCATTCTGTTTCGCACCCAGATCGAAAATCTTTTTAATAAATACAGAAAACAAGAACTACCGGATATGACGCAGGATCTGGAAAAAGTGAAGCTGCAAGCCAAAGAAAAGCGCGTTGCTATCATCATCATGGGCATTATCTTGGGCATATTTGTCACGCTATCTTCAGTGGGTGCCGGTGCATTTGGTATCATGGCACTTGTAGTGATGTTCCCGAATCTGCCGATGATTCGTATTATTGGCTCTGACGTGGTGCACGCGGTATTACTGACACTGGTCGCAGGTCTAGGTCATATGTCTTCAGGCAACGTCGATTTCATGCTGCTCATGTGGTTATTGGTGGGGTCTATTCCGGCGATTATTGTCGGCACTTTACTCAGCTCACGTATGCCGGAAAAACTGATCCGCAAAATTTTAGGTATTACCCTATTTGCGCTGGGCGTGAATTTCATGATTAATCCTGTGAAATCAAAACCGGCTCAACCTGCTGAAACAGCAATGATAATTGTGAATCAAAATTCCCCGTCCGTTTAAGTTAACTATCCGATTCATCACTTTTTTTTCAAAGAAGTATTCATCTTTTTTATAACAAAGTGACGCATCATTCATGTTATATTCGGGCTATTAAACAACCTTTTGTATGATCGAACCAGTGACGGCAATGAATACACAACAGTCAAATCCTATTTCAGCATCAGATATTGATGACGTGAATATCCACAGCATGATTCCTCTTGTAACCCCTGCTGAGCTTAAAGCAGAGTTACCGTTGACTGAAACTGCTTATCAAACCGTACTGCATGGTCGTGAAACGATTCGTAAAATTCTGGATGGTGAAGACAAACGCCTGTTCGTTGTAATTGGCCCTTGTTCTATCCATGATCCGGCGGCGGCACATGAATATGCTGAGCGTTTAAAAGTGCTGAGCGAAAAAGTTAAAGACAGCTTATATATCGTGATGCGGGTTTATTTTGAAAAACCGCGTACTACCGTAGGCTGGAAAGGCCTGATCAATGACCCGGATATGAATGATTCATTCAATATTGAAAAAGGTCTGCGTATCGGTCGCAAGCTATTACTTGAACTGAATGAAATGGGCTTGCCATGTGCCACTGAAGCACTTGATCCAAACTCGCCACAGTATTACCAAGACCTGATTTCATGGTCAGCGATTGGTGCACGTACCACAGAAAGCCAGACCCATCGTGAAATGTCTTCTGGTCTTTCTTCACCAGTCGGCTTTAAAAATGGTACTGACGGCGGTTTAACGGTCGCGACCAATGCGATGCAATCTGTGAAACATGGTCACAGCTTCCTCGGTCTGAATGATCAGGGTCAGGTGGCTGTGATTCGCACTTCAGGCAATCCTTACGCTCACGTGGTACTGCGTGGCGGTAATGGCAAACCGAACTACGATGCAGGCTCGGTTGCCGATGCAGAAGCTGCTCTAGCCAAGGCCAAAGTCAGCACCAAGATCATGATTGATGCCAGCCACGCCAACTCTAACAAAGACCCGTACCTGCAACCACTTGTACTTAAAAACATTTCCGAACAAATTCTTGATGGAAACAAGTCAATTGTTGGTATTATGGTAGAAAGTCATCTTAAGGGTGGTCGTCAGGACATTCCGGCGAACCTGAATGATATGGAATACGGTCAATCCGTTACGGATGGCTGTATCGACTGGGAAACGACTGAAAAAGTTTTACTCGACATGCATGAGGCATTGAAAGACATTTTACCTAATCGTTAAATGATCTGACCAACGCCATCGCCAAGATGGCGTTTGCATTTCTAGAACAAGGAAAATTTATCTGATGAATGATATTGAAACGGCATTAAGCCAGATTGAGAATTTTCAGTTCATACACGAACATCTGTTTAGCTCCGGTCAACCGACCACTACCCAATTACAGCTGATGAAAGAATACGGTGTATCTACTGTCATCAATGTGGCGCTGACCGATAGCGAACAGTATCTGCCGCATGAAGATAAAATTTGCCTTGAGCTGGGACTGAACTATATTCAGGTTCCGATTTCCTGGGAAACCCCTTCAGACAATCAATGCCTGCTGGTACTGGACCTGATCGATCATCTGGTAAAAGAGCAAATGGTCTGGGTACATTGTTCGCAAAACTACCATGTCAGCTGTCTGATGTACTTATATCGTCAGTACTATATGGATATGGATCTGCCTACAGCACAAGAACACTTGCATCAGATCTGGGAACCGAATGAAACCTGGACCGGTTTAATGCATGCGGTTGCCCTACAGCTACAAGGCCGTAAAGCAACTCAGGAACTGGAACTTTCCTTGATTAATCCAAATTATTTTGCCTGATTTTATTTGCTGTGGCTCAACAGCACGGTTGCCATGGACATAATTCCTTCCTGACGACCGGTAAAACCTAACTGTTCAGTGGTGGTGGCTTTAATACTGATTTGAGTCACATCAACATCCAAGACATCTGCAATACTTTGACGCATCGCCAGATTGTGCTTAGCCATTTTTGGACGTTCACAGGCCACGGTAATATCGGCATTATTCAGGTGATAACCACGATCCAGAATTAGCTGATAAACATGCTTGAGTAGTACCCGGCTATCTGCACCTTTAAACCCAGGATCTGTATCTGGGAAATGCTGGCCAATATCTCCAAGCGCCAATGCGCCCAACAAAGCATCACAGAGTGCATGCAGAACCACATCACCATCCGAATGTGCTTTCAGACCGTGAGTATGCGGAATTTGAATGCCTGCCAGAGTGACAAAATCACCTTCTTCAAATGCATGCACATCCAGACCCTGGCCAATACGAATTTGTGCAATCACCTTATACATCCTTTAGAAATAGCCCATTGAAATCTTGTACACTTGCTTTCTATTTCGCTATAGTTAGACCAAGCGTAACACAGTGAAAGTATAAGCGATCATGCTACTGAAAACTGATATAAATATGTTGAAAATAATTGGCCTGATGCTCGGTCTGGGGATGATTTCTACAGGTAGCTCGGCGATCACACTAAACTGTAGCGATGACAGCCAAAAAACGGCTGCCATGAATAAAGTCTGCTCAGCATCGCTGGCTGAATCTCGTGCAAAACTCGCAGACCAATACTTTACTGCTTTTCTGATTACCGATGCGCCTGTGCGCTTATTGCAAGATAGCCAACAATTATGGGCGACCCGTTTACAGCAATGCAAAACGCTAGACTGTTTTAAACAGCAGTTTGAATGGCGTTTAGATGATTTAAATGTCTATATTTCACTGAATCAAAGTCTGACCCAGCATTATATTAAGTTTGAACAGGGACAAATCGCCAAGCAGCCTGTACATCTCAAGATTCATCAACTGACCAAAGACCGGATCAAGATTGAAGGTCTTGCCTATCGTAATCCGAATAACCGGGCTGAGAAGCAGATCATTCCTTTTTTAGCCTATACTACGCCTGAGACAAAAAACCAGATCACCGATAATGAAAATGACTGCCGCTATGAGTTTAACTATAGTAAAGCCATTTTAGCGGTCAGTAGCCAGCAGAAAGGCTGTGAACTCTTTACCGGTATTTATCGACTATATGATTGATTTAATTTAAAAATATTAAAATTTATTGTTATATAAAATGATATCTTTGATGTAAAAAATAGCCCGCAAGCGGGCTATCAATTTAAGCTGGATAGTATTGCGCAATTTCCTGACTAATCATCGCAGCCGTTGCAGCTGATAAAGTCCAGCCCAGATGACCATGTCCGGTATTGTAAAAGACCCGCTCATGTTTGCCACGGCGTACCACAGGCATCATATTTGGCATCATGGGGCGTAAGCCTGCCCACGGAACAACATGCTCAGTACACAGGTCAAAATTACGATTGGTCCAGTCAATTAAAGGTTGAATTCGGTCAGCACGAATATCCCGGTTATAGCCATTAAACTCGGCTGTTCCTGCAACACGCAAACGATCCTTGCCTAGGCGTGACAAGACAATTTTCGCACTTTCATCTAGCAGACTGACCCAAGGTGCGTTGTTCTGGCTCTGCTCATCATTCAGTTGCACGGTAATCGAGTAGCCTTTGACTGGATAGACATTGACTCGTTCACCAAGTATTTCAGCCAATTGATAGCTGCCAACCCCTGCACAGACCACAATGGCATCTGCATTAATTTCCAGAACATCCTCTGGAGAGGAATGGACATTTTCAGTACTAGGTTTGCATTTAACCCGAATATTCTGAGCCTGATGATCAACAACAAAAACATCTTGACCAAACTCAAATTTCACGCCTTTTTGCATACAGGCTTTGGCCAAACCGGTACTAAATTTATGAATATCCCCGGTGGCATCGCTCTGACAGTAAAATCCTGCATAATAATCGCCAGTTAATGCAGGTTCGATCTGCTTGATTTCTGCATTGGAAATGGCATTGCGCTCCAGACCACCGCTACACAACAGATCATTGACTTTGATCGCAACATCATAATCTGTCTTGTTATGATAAAAATGTAAAATTCCACGTTTTTCTAAATTGAAATCAATATTTTCTGTTTCGGCAATTTCAAATAAGCGTGCTCTTGCCAGTAAAGCCAGCCGTACAGTCTCTCGGGTATTGGCTTCATAATGTTTGATATTGCCCAGAAATTCCATGAGCCAGCTGTATTTATGCACACTGAAAGAAGGATTGAGCAAAAGTGGTGCGGTTTTTTGTGACATCCATTTGATGCCTTTGAGTACCGTGGCTTTCTGGTTCCATACTTCGGCATTACAGGCAGAAAGCTGGCCGCCATTGGCAAAGGATGTTTCCATTGCCGGATAAAGATGCCGATCAACCACAGTCACTTGATAGCCTGATTGTGCCAGCTCATAAGCTGTGGTTACTCCGGTAATACCGGCCCCAATCACCACGACATGACGCATAGACACCTCCTTGATTATATTGATGTCTTTTCCCATCTGTCATGTGTACCTGAGAGCTTCGGTAGATACATTGCACATCAATGCGGCCACCTTCCCCTTCGGTGAGTGATTGAACACTTCTCTCCAGAGTTTTTATCCATTATCACAGTCCTTTTGCCTGAGAGTTTCCTGGGAACTTGCTCCTTCGGCGAATGCAGAAGCATTTCTCTCCTGCAATAATGTTTTATTATCATGAGCAATTTATATACCATTTTTAGGAAAAACACAGTTTTTATTTATGTTAATTCACGTGAATTTATCTGTGATTCTTTTTAATTAAGAGCATACATGGGTGATGGAGGATATTGCCTAGATATCAAATTTTTAGATTTTGCTGTCCTAAGTAAAATGAGCAAGTTCTATCCTTTATAAAATTCCAGAACTTATTTAATTTTGGCGCTTAAATAGAACTCAACATTTGCTTAGGCTATTTTAATAATTCAAAGTATATGTCATCCAAAGCAAAATTTAGACTTTTATCATTTATTCTAGAATTTTAGATAATCCAAGAAAGCATCAGTACTAAGCTTCCTGCTGCGACCACTGTTTGTACACTGATAATACTAGTCATTAACTCACTATCGCCACCATACACCCGGGTTAAGACATACGAAGCTGAGGCGGTAGGAAGTGCAAAGAACAAGACCAATACCTGAGTAGTTAATGCATCAATCTGGAAAATTTTACACACTAAAAATGCAATCAGCGGCATTCCGAACAGGCGACCAAAGGTTATCAGGCTGAGTGGCAATACATCACGCTGAAAACCCTGAAACTGTAAGGCTGCTCCCACACACATCAAACCGAGCGGCAAACTGCACAGTGCAATCTGTTTAAGGAACTGCTCTGTTCCAGTCCAGAGTGACAAACCGGAAAGATTAAATAAACCACCCACTATACAGCCTAAAATTAATGGATTTTTAGACAAATCCAGGACGATTTTTTTCAGCTGCATATCGTGGCTACGGGTAAATGCCAGCACTGACAAGATATTCACCAAAGGAATACACAGCACCATGATCACAGCGAAAATAGTCATACCCTGCTGCTGAAATAAGGCGCTGACAGCAGCAAGGCCAATATAGGTATTAAAGCGCAGTAAACCTTGAACATAGACGCCGAAACGCGCATAGGAAATTCGGTAAATTTGGCGCAAGATATACAGCGCAATACTGACCACAGCCATGATGCTAAATACGACCAGTACTACATCCTGAATGACATTCATTTGAATCTTGGCAGTGGCCAGATTTAAAAACAGCATTACCGGAAACAATGCATAATAATTTAACTTTTCAGCGCCTCGCCAAAAATCATCACTCAACCATTGCCTACGCTTAAGCAGATAACCAAAGCTGATCAGTCCGATGAGGGGAAATAAAGAAGTTAAAATAATATGCAGCATGTGACATCCTGATCTGTTTTCTGCCTAATCTTAAGCCGCTTAGACTGAACAGAAAACTTAGCATATTGATGAGCTTTTTCACCACTCAATTTAAGTAGCAAAAAGCTTGAATTTTCACCAACTAATCATATTGATCTGATGATTTTTTCTAAAATCAGTAAATGTAACGGAATCAAAGGTTCTCCGAGCTTTTGACCCAGTGGATATGCTTCAATCTTTTCAGTCAGCTGATAGCCATGGCGCTGATAATATGCCAACAGTTCAGTACGAACATTTAACACTGACATCTGAATCACGTTCTTCTTAAATATTTCGAAAATATGGGATTCGGCAAAGTCCAATAATTGCTTGCCATAACCCGAGTTTTGCTCAGCAGGTGCAACAGCAAAGCTTCCAATCTCTGCTACTTGCTGCCCTAAGCTCACGCCAATACAACCAAGAAGCTTATTTTCAATTTCCAACACAAACAGCTGAAAATCTGCTGAATTGAGCAATTCATATAACTGTTGTTCTTGAATACGATCACCCTGGATCATTCCTTCTTCTGTGGTCCATCCACCCCGAGTACGATAAGCTGTATTAATTAGTATGGTAAGTTGCTGAATATCAGCTTTGCTTGCCAATCGTATATTTTTATAGTGATTCATTTTATAAATAAAAAAAGTCAGACCGGAGTCTGACTTTAAAACAATTTCACTTTAAAGTTAAAGCAAATTATTTAGGTTCAATCGGTGCAAATGGCGCAACTACATCGGCATTTTGCGCACGGTGACGCATGAAATGATCCATGAGTACTATCGCCAGCATCGCTTCAGCAATCGGGGTTGCACGCACACCCACACAAGGATCATGACGGCCTTTGGTCAACACATCAGTATCTTCACGCTCAATATTGATGGTTTTACCCGGCGTGGTGATAGATGCAGTCGGCTTCAACGCAATCGCAACACGAATGTCCTGACCGCTAGAAATACCGCCTAGAATACCGCCAGCATGATTGGCCAGGAAGCCTTCTGTGGTGAGTTCATCACGGCTTTCATGACCAAACTGTTCAGCAACGCCAAAACCATCACCGATTTCTACACCTTTAACGGCATTAATCGACATCATGGCATGCGCAATATCAGCATCCAGACGATCAAAGACTGGCTCGCCCCAACCGACTGGCACTTTAGATGCAATGATCTCCAGTTTAGCGCCACAACTGGTACCTTGCTCACGCAAAGACGTCACTAGCGCTTCAAAACGCGGTACTGCATCCACATCGCCACAGAAAAACGGATTGTTTGGAACTTCGTTCCAGTCCAGTTTCTCTGCTTTTTCAGTACCAATCTGGGTTACATGACCACGAATCTCAATGCCAAATTTCTCGAAAAGGAATTTCTTGGCAATTGCACCCGCAGCAACACGCATTGCCGTTTCACGCGCACTTGAACGGCCTCCACCACGGTAATCACGGAAACCATACTTTTGGGTATAGGTATAGTCGGCATGACCCGGTCGGAATGTCTGCGCAATATTGCCGTAGTCTTTCGATTTTTGATCCGTATTACGAATTAACAAACCAATTGAAGTACCGGTGGTTTTACCCTCAAACACACCGGAAATAATTTCTACTTCATCGGGTTCTTTACGTTGGGTTGCAAATTTCGATGTACCCGGCTTACGGCGGTCCAGATCCTTTTGCAAATCAGCTTCAGTCAGCTCAATGCCGGGTGGAACCCCATCGATGATCGCCATCAGACCAACACCGTGAGATTCACCACAAGTCGTTACACGGAACAGTTGCCCTATACTATTACCTGCCATGTCAAACGACTCCTTATGCTTGAATAGACTGTATGAATAAATCACGGTAGGTACGACATTGCTCTGCAGTCAATGCAAAGATACCCGTACCACCTTTCTGGAATTGTAACCAGTAGAAATCAACCGAATTAAAGTTTTGGCGCATCGCCCATTCTGAGTTACCCACTTCGATCACGATCAGGCCATTCTCAGTCAGATAATCTGCTGCTTGAGCCAGCATTTTACGCACCAGATCCAGACCGTCCTGACCTGCAGCAAGTGCAAGCTCAGGCTCATGATGGAATTCCTCAGGCAAATCAGCCATATCTTCCGCATCGACATACGGCGGATTAGATACGATTAAATCGTATTGGTTTTCAGCTGGAATTTTTTCAAACAGATCTGATTCAAGCAAAGCGATCTGATATTGCTTGTCATGATGCTCAGTATTGATTTGCGCAACTTCCAAGGCTTCTTTCGAAATATCAGTCGCATCTACTTCCGCTTCAGGGAAAGCATAAGCCAAGGCAATTGCGATACAGCCGGAACCGGTACACATATCTAGAATGCGTTGTGGTATCTTCGGATTCGGGTTTTCCGGCAAGTTATTAACCGCTTCACCCATTTGACCATGTTCACCCAGGAAATACGGGGCAAAACGGTTCTGAATCAGTTCAGCAATCGGTGAACGTGGAATCAGCACACGCTCATCGACATAGTAGGGTTTGCCGTCGAAGTAAGCCAGGTTCAATAAATATGAAGTCGGTACTTTTTCATTAATACGGCGTTCCAGCAGACTTAAAAATTCGGCTTTTTCACTTGGCAATAATTTGGCATCTAAAATTTCAGCGTCCGCTTTCCACTCTAGTGACAGGGTTTGCAGCACTAGCGCTGAACTTTCAGCAAAATAATCTTCTGTGCCTTGGCCCAAATGTGCATCGTATTGACGTAATGCTGTCACACCAAAACGAATAAAATCACGAATGGTGGTTAAATTTTCAGCGGCTTCCTGCATATGTTCAGGGCTAATAGTCGGTCGATCCACTTAAGGCGTCTCCAAGGTCATTTTTTTAAACGCCTTATGATACCTTGTTTTGCCTGCTTTTATAATGCTAAAAGTATGAAAAACACGAATTCTCTACGCCTACAAAAATTATAAAACTCCTGTTTTTGTGAGTGATTATGCAGATAAATGTTTACTTTATTCAGAGGTATTTCTGTTAAATTTGCATGCTAATGCTATAATGACTTATCGGAACCCGGACGCATAAGAGCGGGATTGATAAAGATTGGCCTGATCCATGATCAAAGCCAGCATACATTGACCCTGTTGCTGCTTAGCATATTTTCCTGACATTCTAAAGTTACATTGCTGGGACAGTTTACGCTCCCACAATACATGCTGACTGCGGATAACTGCAGTCTGATTCGGATTCAATTTAAAATAAGTTTTATAGTTTTTCTTCAAACGTTTATTATGAACTTTCAGCTCTTTTTCCAAGCATTTTTCCGCTTTGGGTGTATTACCATAACTAAAATTCATGCACTGTGTATATTCCTTAGAATACCCAACAGCAGCTTGTGTCTGAACCGCAGTACCCGCAAAAATTGCAACTAAAAACCATGCAAGACGCATAACTTCCCCTTGACCGAAACCGGTACAATCCCAATAAATGTTTAACAATCAATATTGTTTAAATTATCCACTGATATTAACGCAGTCCGGACAAAAATCCTATGTCTTTCTCGGACTAAAAGATTAAACAGTTGCACAATTGAAAATTGGCCCATGACCCACATATAATCCGCATTCAATCTTCAAACGAGCCCAGATCTATGAGCTATAAGCACAATAATCTTATGGCGATGCGCCAGAATTACTGGAATGATCAAGCCTCCAGTCAGGTGCAGCAAGAAAAGGTATTTTTGCAGTCGACCTTAGTGCAACATGGCGTATTTACCGATGCGACATTGGACGATGCTAAATATCTGTTTTTTGGCTTGCCAAGTATTGTGATTGTAAAAGGCTATGCTTTGGGCTTCATGCATGACAGCGTACAGTGCCTGATTCATCAACATATTCAAACAAATAAACAACAGTTACAACAACGATCTGAATTAAAAATCCAATTTCAAATGGCATAATGCCCTGTCTAAACTGATACAAGTTGGTGAATAAATGAAAGCTTGCCTAGCTTTTACTATGAATTCAGCGGCTTAAACTTTTTTAATACGTGCAGAAACGCTACTATCCCTTACAATGATTTATTCTGCTTCATGCTGATGATGAAAGGATCGAGTTTACATGTCAGATCAGAACGATAAGCTTAAACAACTGAAAACCTCCTCTATGGATCGACGCTTATCGATCGCAAAGGCATCCTTGCTGGCAGGCACGCGTTGGGCAGCTTCTAGTGCAAGCTCCATGTTCTCAAGCGAAGAAGAAAAAGAAAAGAAACGTAAAAAAGCCATGAAAGAACAGGCCGATTATCTAGTGGCAGAAATTGGCAAGCTGAAAGGGTCTATCGTTAAAATTGGCCAGATGATGGCGCTGTACGGTGAGCATTTTCTGCCAGAAGAAGTCACTCAGGCTCTAAATACCCTGAACAATCAGACGGTAGCATTGGCATGGCCAGCCATCAAGACCCAGTTACAGCAACAACTCGGTTCTAAGCTCGACGATCTCACCATTGATCATGAACCTTTGGGCACAGCTTCTTTGGCACAGGTACATCGTGCTACCCGAAAATCTGATGGTATGGAATTAGTGTTAAAAATTCAATATCCGGGTGTGGCAGAAGCCATTGATTCGGATATGAGCCTGTTTAAAAACATGCTGAAATTGACCCGTATCGTGCCACAGACCCGCGAATTCGACCAATGGTTCGATGAAGTCCGTGAAATGATGCATCGTGAAGTAAATTATCAGATTGAAGCAGATACCACACGTCGTTTTGCTGCACGTTTAAAAGATGATCCGCGCTATATCGTACCAACGATTATTAATGAATATTGCTCTGATCGTGTGCTGTGCATGACCTTTGAACGTGGTGTGCCGATCAATAGCCCGGTGATGTTGTCCCTACCCCAAGAACGCCGCAACCAGTTAGGTGAAGCCTCTCTGGAAATTGCAGTGCGTGAAATCTTCGAATGGGGCGAGATGCAAACCGATCCGAACTTTGGTAACTATCTGGTTCGTCTGGGCAATGGCGCAGATGTGCACGACAAGATCATTCTGCTCGACTTTGGCGCGATCCGCCAGTTTGACCAACATCTGCTCAGTGTTGCGCGTAACCTGATTCAGGCAGGCTATCATCATGACTCGGATATGATGGTCAAGGCGATGACTGGTTATGAGTTTTTTGATTCGATTCCGCAAAGCATCAAACCAGATATGGCCAAAGTCTTTTTACTGGCCACAGAAGCTTTTAGTTCACCGCTAAATAATCAAGAATTGCCAGCCGGCATCATGGATGAACATAACCGTTATGACTGGAAAAAAAGCCAGCTGCATAGCCGTGTGATGCAACAGGCGTCGAGATCTATGGCTTCACGTTATTTCAGTGTTCCACCAAAGGAATTTATGTTTATTAGCCGTAAATTTATTGGTGCTTACACCTTTATGACCGTGATTGATGCCAAAACCAATGTGCGTGCCATGATTAAACATCATCTCTCTTAAAATAAAACCTGCATCAAAAAAAACCCGGATGATTTTGTCATTCGGGTCAATTTTTATCCATAATGGATTTTTTGTATTTTTATCTTTCTTTTAATTTTCATTGATTTATTCATCCCTTTCTTCAATCCCAAAAACCTAAAAATTGTCAATCATTCATGTCAGGGATGACATAGTTTTATCTCTGAGTGCATGTCAGTATTAAAAAAATAACGTGACAACACCTTTAGGATAATCAGAATGAATAATATGGTGAATAAAGCCCAAGGATTTGGCTTGTCCATACTGACCAAAATCGCGGGTAGCGAAGTATTAGATCAATTAAAACTACGTAAATTTGTTGAAAAATCGCTTTATCAAAGTTCAAAAGCAGGATTCAAAACCCTGAGTCAAACTCAGAAAATTCTCAAATCTGGCCAGAAGATTCAAAAACAGCGTCTGCCGCATCAGTCTAAATCCTTATTTGATCTGAATCTGACTCAAGAACAGCAAATGACCTGTAATGCCATGCAGCAATTTGCCCAAGAGGTGCTATATCCATTGGCACATGATGCAGATCAGCATGAATTATTTCCCCATGAACTCTGGCAATACAGCACTGATTTAGGTTTAAATTTCTATGCCCTGCCTGAAGCATTGGGGGGCGTTGCATCGGAACAGAATATAGTTAGCAATATTTTAATCGCTCAACATTTGGCTCAGGGTGATTTCAGTCTGACGGCTGGCTTACTTTCGACTTTTAGTGTCATTAATGCTATTACCCGCTGGGGCTCAGAGCAGATTCAGTCAGAATATCTGGGCGCTTTCGCAGAGAATCCTGAGTTAAAGGCCACCTTTGCAGTGCAGGAAGAAACAGCAGCGTTTAACCCGGAGCAACTTAAAACTAAAGCTGTTGCACATCAGGGACATTATCTGATTCGGGGTCAAAAGACCTTGGTGCTCTTGGGAGAAAGTGCCGATCTCTATCTGGTCAGTGCTGATCTAGATGGCAGAGCTGAGGTCTTTGTGGTGCAACGCGACAGTACCGTCACTGCGAAAAAATCGCCGGCTATGGGATTAAAAGCTACTGAAACCGTTACGCTCAAATTTGAAAATACTCCGGCATATCGTCTGGGAGATGTGGATTTTGATTATACGGCTTTTATTGATCTGGGTAATTTAATGTGGTGTGCGATGGCGGTGGGCACCTGTGAAGCAGTCAAAAAATACTGTGTGCAATATGCCAATGAACGTATCGCTTTTGGTGAACCGATTTCCCATCGTCAGAGTGTCGCCTTTATGATTGCCGATATGGCCATTGAAATTGACGCAATGCAAATGCTGATCCTGAATGCCGCGAGTCTGGCTGAATCTGGTCAAGCTTTTCATCGTGAAGCTTATCTGGCACGCCTACTCTGTGCAGAAAAATCCATGAAAATAGGCACCGATGGTGTACAGATTTTGGGTGGTCATGGTTTTACCAAAGAACATCCGGTAGAACGCTGGTATAGAGACCTGAGAGCCACTGCCATTCTCCATTCTGGCTTGCATGCCTGATTAGAACATAAAGAAGAACAATGATGAATCTACAAACTCCAAAAAAATTCAAGCTTTTGATTGATCAAGCACATGAAGTTGCCCTCAATGTTTTGCGTCCGATTTCACGTAAATATGACAAGGCTGAACATGCTTATCCGATAGAGCTAGACATGCTCGCTTCAGTCGTGGATGGTATGAACCAAGGTAGTGAAGGCATGAATGCTGGTGCAGCAGTCAATAAACGTGGCGATGCAGACAGCAGCAATAAAAATGGCATTAATATGTCTACGGCCCTGAGTATTATTGAAATGTGTTATGGCGATACTGGCTTATTACTCTCGATGCCACGCCAAGGATTAGGAAATTCAGCCATTGCAGCTGTTGCCAATGATGAGCAATTGCACCGTTTTCATGGAACTTGGGCAGCCATGGCGATTACCGAGCCAGGTTGTGGTTCAGATTCCGCTGCGATTCGTACCACTGCGACCAAAGACGGTAATAACTATATTCTGAATGGCGAGAAAATTTTTGTAACATCCGGAGAGCGTGCTGATGCAGTAGTCGTTTGGGCAACTTTGGATAAAAAACTGGGACGATCAGCCATTAAATCATTTGTGGTGACCAAAGGTACTCCAGGAATGAAGGTTGAACGACTGGAACATAAATTAGGGATTAAATCATCCGATACTGCCACGATTAGCTTTATCAACTGTCGAGTACCTGCAGCAAACTTGCTCGGTCATGCAGAAATCGATGTTGCTAAAGGCTTTGCTGGCGTGATGGAAACCTTTGATAATACTCGCCCGCTGGTTGCAGCCATGGCGATTGGTTGTGCGAAAGCCTCGCTGGAACGCATCAAGGAGATTTTTAAGGATCAACTGGACTCCACTTATGCCACACCGTATTTACAAAGCTCTAATATCGCAGCACAAATCTATCGTATGGAAGCTGAATGGGAAGCAGCACGCTTGCTGATGCTGAAAGCCGCCTGGATGGCCGATAATCGCAAACCAAATTCACGTGAAGCATCTATTGCCAAAGCCAAGGCCGGTCGGATCGGTAATGAAATTACCTTAAAATGTGTCGAACTGGCAGCAGCCATTGGTTATAACGAAACTGAACTTTTGGAAAAATGGGCGCGTGATTCCAAGATTCTGGATATTTTTGAAGGCACCCAGCAAATTCAGCAACTGATTATTGCCCGTCGGGAATTAGGAAAATCATCGAGCGAATTAAAATAATGATTGCTCATTAAATAGCGAATTAAACTTATCTAAATTGAATAAACGATGGCTTTTTTAAGGATTTAAGGTTATAAAAATTCATCGTTTTTTCAAAATAAAATCAGTCCAATATGTACTCTATTCGTCCTATTCAGCCTGAAGATAATGCTCAAATTGCAAGCATTATTCGTCGTGTTTCCCAAGATTTTGGGCTGGCAGCAGAATCTGGTTTCGCAGTAGGCGATTCTATTCTAGATGAGCTATATCAAGTTTATCAACAACCGAAATCAGCTTACTGGGTTATTGTGGATCAACAAAATAAAATTTACGGTGGTGGTGGAATTGCGCCCTTAAAAGGCGATGCAAATATTTTAGAAATTCAGAAAATGTATTTTTTACCTGAGATCCGTCAGCAAGGTTTTGCCAAGAAAATTTTAGAATTATCCTTTGAATTTGCACAGGCTCATCAGATTAAGTCAGTCTATCTAGAAACAACTAAAGTGCTTTGGCAAGCGGTGAAACTCTATGAAAAATTAGGTTTTCAGCATCTTGATCATCCTGAAGGCAATACCGGACATAGTGATGCCTGTGAAATCTGGATGCTAAAAACCCTTTCAACTTAGAGGTTTTTTACTAGATAGATAAAATTTGTATAGTAATAAAGTGCTTTCATCAGCAGCAAGCTTGACTCTTGTATATAGGCTGCCTAACATCAAAATACGTTTATTCAGGCATGGAATTCACAGTTTGTTTTTTTCTCATCTATTAAATCCAATTAAATCTAAACGTTCACTATTTAATTCTCATTCTTTTAAATTTTCCTCTATTTTATTAAGCACTTTTCTTTTTGCGGGTTGCTCATCCTTGGGCGGAGGCTCGGTAGAAAAACGCGCAGCTAAGCTGTCTAAAGGCATTCAAACTGCTTATTCCACCCCATCCAGTACAGCTAATCGTGTTTCACCTTTAATTGTTCAACATGCACAAAATCAGGGTGTAGATCCACTTCTAGTGGCGGCTGTGATTCGTCAGGAATCTACTTATCGTAGCCAAGCAACTTCGCCAGCAGGTGCGGTAGGCTTGATGCAAGTGATTCCGAGATATTGGCAACAAACTTGTCCAGGTGATTTATACAATGAAAGCAGTAATATCCAATGTGGTACATATATTCTTTCTAAATATAATCAATCATCCGGTGACTGGAAGAAAGCGCTTGCCTATTATAATGTAGGTCCATCGGGTTATGAAAATAATCGTAAAATGCGTAAACAAGGTAAACGTTATGCCAAACAAGTAAAACAGCATAAAAAAATGCTGAAAGACTCTCTATAATTACTGATTTAAGCTAATTAAATTAATAATGCTTAGGCTATTTTATGTAAAGCTTTGATAATTAGTAGTTATTAAATAATACCTATTGAAATTTCTGCTATGAAAACATATTTAGAAAATATTAACTACAGTTGTGATATGCGTGTTCGGTAAAAATACCCTGCCATAAAAAACCAGCGAATCGCTGGTTTTTTATTTTTTAAGATTTATAAGATAGGACTGTAAAATCTTTTAGATCAAACTATATCGATCGGATAACACTAGTCATATTAACGTGAATCATCCTTCTAAGAAGACTTTAATAAGATTTCAGATAAATACTTCTATACACTTAAATTAATAAGTTCGTGGAGCTCGATAGGAAGTGAATGCATATAGAAATCAGAATCAGAAATAAAAGACTTATTTCTAAAATCCCACGCATAAAAAAAACACCCCCGGCCTTATGGTCGGGGGTGTTTAGGAATAATGAGCTGGCGATGACTTACTCTCACATGGGTAACCCCACACTACCATCAGCGCTAAGAGGTTTCACTTCTGAG
>NZ_JAMXXO010000020.1:0-50442 GCF_024129115.1 Acinetobacter lwoffii | reverse complement strand
TAACACCTCGTCAGTGCTAGAAGCTGGACTTCGATAAACTCAAAAACTCCGCCATTCTGCTTCGTTCGTTTCCGTCTATCTCGTCGGTATGGGTGCATTCTAGAGGATTTCAGAATCATTGCAACCCCCAATTCACTATATTTTTCACGTATGTCTTTTTTTTCTACAAAAATTACTAAAAAATCGCTTTTTTATCTAATTTTTAAGCGTTTTTATGCAATAAACCCACTAAACACTTCATTTTATTTTTATAACTGAAAATTCATTTAGACCTAAAAACTATCACAATAATATTTAAAACAGTATTTTTAGCCTTTTGATATTGAAATCTTGTCTTTTATTTAAATTAGCTCGTCAAAAGAAAACCAAAATTCCCCTACCTTGCCCAACAAACCGATCTAAATCCTAGACTCCTCAATTGATGAGTTATTTTTGACGTAAAAAGCTTTTATAAAAGCCTATTCTTAGGCTGCTATATAGAAGAGGTATTCATTTTTAGTTTTCGAATCCCAAAACCATGCTTAGATCACTTATATATAGAAGATAAAGTCTGTTATTTTGCATTAAGCGACTTTTTCCTGTTGTTGCTGTCTAAGCCAGTGCTGCATAACTTCTACAATCATGTCTTTCTTGCCCTGATAATCCTCGGCAATAAAGAATAATTTCGCGCGTCGCGGTAACTGCTCTTCAATCAGGGAAAATAAAAAGTAATGCGCGGCCAGATCAAGCTGCATAAATAAAGTATAGACAGATCCATAGAGTTGCTGTTTTTGTTCGACCGGCTGGTATTCAAATAAGAACCGTAATATGCAATCGATCTGTTCATCAAAAATATCTTCTGTTGGAAAGCGATACATTCAATCACCTCTGCTTTAATTTTTTATGTTTTGCACTTTTCTTTTGGAGTCAATTGAAATGAACTCACCCTTAGAGGTCATTCACCTAAGTTTGATTTGCTGATTAATTTTAAGTTTAGTTGTTCAACAAGAAGAGTAGGCATGCAGATTTATATTTTGATTACGCAATCAGAATAAATAAAAAAGGAAGAGATCTCTCCCAAAATCTCCTCCTTAGAATTGAATCTTTACCCGATCCATTATGTCATTATTATAGTTATTCGCTTTAAAGCTTTTAAAAAGAGCCTCTTGGAAAAGAGACTTCTCAGTTGTGGAGTACTATTATTTTTACTACCCTCTAGATGCTCTAAACGAATTCTCTAGATGAATAAATCCTATACATAATAAAGATGAAAAGCAAGCAATTTGGAAAAAATTACCTATTGTTTTCATAGGGTTTTTTTTGAAGTTACTTATTCGATTTATGAATATAGGACATCAATAAAAAAGCAGGCCGAAGCCTGCTTTTATTTCAATAACTTAGCTCTAAATTTAGTCAACAAAAGTCACTTTAGCGATGGATTTTTTACTCGCTTGAATAATCAAAGTCACGTTCTCTTTCACAGAAAAAGAGGCATCAACTGGCTTCCAGTCCACTTTTACCGCACCACGACCAAGTGCATCTTTGGCTTGTGCTGCATTTTTAGTTAAGCCTGCTTCACGTAAAATTGAAGTAATAAAGATTTCGCCACCGAATTCAGCACGTGAAATGGTCACTTCAGGCGTACCTTCAGGCAATTCACCTTCAGTAATGATATTACCTGCACCTTTATGTGCATTGGCAGCTGCTTCAGCACCATGGAAACGCTCGACCAGCTCTAACGCGAGAATCTTTTTGACTTCTTGCGGATTACGGCCTTCTGCCACTTCTTTTAATAGTTGCTGAATTTCTTCAATTGACTTGAAACTTAACAGGTCAAAATAACGCTCGATCAGAGAATCCGGCATTGAAAGCACTTTTTGGTACATCGCACCTGGTGCATCAAATACACCAATATAGTTACCTAAAGACTTGGACATCTTGTTGACGCCATCCAGACCTTCAAGAATTGGTACAGTAATACAGACTTGTGGTTCCTGATCATAACGACCTTGAAGCGTACGACCCATCAACAGGTTAAAGGTCTGGTCTGTACCACCCAGCTCTACATCTGCTTCCAGTGCGATCGAGTCATAACCCTGAACCAATGGATACAAGAATTCATGAATCGCGATTGGCTGATGATTGTTATAGCGCTTGGTAAAGTCATCACGCTCAAGCATACGTGCAACCGTTTGCTGAGATGCCAGTTGAATCAGATCAGCTGCAGTTTTTTGAGCAAACCATTCCGAGTTGAACACCACTTTGGTTTTGTTTGGATCAAGAATCTTAAATACTTGTTCTTGATAAGTTTTAGCATTTTCTAAAACTTGTTCACGTGACAACGGTGGACGTGTAGCACTTTTTCCGGTTGGGTCACCGATCATCGCAGTATAGTCACCGATCAGGAAGTACACCTCATGACCCAAGTCCTGAAATACTTTTAACTTATTAATGAGAACCGTATGACCCAGGTGTAAGTCAGGCGCAGTCGGGTCAAAACCCGCTTTAATTTTTAATGGGCGATTCTGTTTTAATTTCTTGAGAAGGTCTTCTTCAGAAATAATTTCGTGGGTGCCTCGTTGAATGAGGGCAAGTTGTTCTTCAGCCGGCAGGAAATTTGACATCACAAAATCCAATACATCAGTTACTCAATTTGTGCGATATACTAACACTTTTTCAGCATATTGCAGGCTTAAGAATAACCATGACAGCGATCTATATTGGGGTAATGACCGGCACGAGCATGGATGGTGTCGATATTGTTGCTGCTTCTTTTGATCCACTCCAGCTTCATGCCACACTCACTTTGGCATTTGATCCTGACCTTCGGGATGAGCTGATGGCACTGACCTTGCCAGATGACAATGAAATTGACCGCATGGGTAAGGCCGATGTTGCGCTAGCACAAATGATTGGTCATGGTATTAATGCGCTGATTGAAAAAAATAACCTGGATAAATCTAGAATTAAGGCGATTGGCTCGCATGGCCAGACTATCCGGCATCGTCCTGAACATGGCTTCACCCTGCAAATTGGTGACCCGAACATCATTACTGAAATTACCCAGATTCCGGTGATTTCAGATTTCCGTCGTCGTGATCTGGCAGCAGGTGGTCAGGGAGCACCTTTAGTTCCAGCATTTCATCAGGATATTTTCCAGCATAACAGCATTCACCGGGTAATTTTAAATCTGGGCGGTATAGCGAATGTCAGCCTGCTGCCTGCCGGCAAGCCTGAAGAGGTGTATGGTTTTGATACCGGACCGGCCAATATCCTGATGGATGCTTGGTGTTCCCGTTATACCGGTCAGCCTTTTGATGAAAATGGTAACTGGGCAGCCTATGGCACCCCGATTCGCAGTTTGCTTGATCGCTTGCAGTCACACGAATTCTTCTCTAAAGAACCCCCAAAAAGTACCGGTCGTGAAGATTTCAATCTGGAATGGCTAGATGAACAGATTGCCGACTGGCGCAATGACCTACAATACGATGAACTGGAAGACACTCCGGAAAATGTACAGGCGACTTTATTAAAGCTCACCACCCGAGCCATTAAAAAAGCAATTTACCGCTCTGGCATGGATACCGGACAGGTTTTTGTTTGCGGTGGTGGTGCCTACAACTCACATTTACTGGAGCAGTTGCGCTGGCGCCTGCGCAAACATGAATGGAGCGTACAGACTACCGCCGATCTGGGCCTCAGTCCAACCTGGGTAGAAGCCACCGCCTTTGCCTGGCTGGCCATGCGTTTTATGAATCAACTGAATGGCAACCTACCTGCAGTCACTGGTGCCGCTGGTTATCGTGTGCTTGGTACGATTACTGCTGTTTAAATTCAGCGAATTACTATTATCTTGCATGACTATATAGCTACTCAAAAAAAGTCATCAAAAAAGGTCTGCATTCATGCAGACCTTTTTCCTTTTTGAATACTCTTTATTGCATTAAATTTTTGGCATTTTCATTTCTAAAGGCACGCAAAATCTGCTGACCGGCACGACCTGTAGGACTTAAGCCCAAACGCTGCTGTTCCTGACGAATCGCCTGACGGGTTTTATCTCCAATCAGACCATCTACCGCACCAATGTTATAACCTCGATTCAATAAAAATTGCTGGATCTCACGACGTTCTGCACGAGAAGTTCCCGGATCATCAGTAGGCCATGTGGTCATAAATGAGCCTTTACCTTGCAGGCGATCGGATAAATGCGCAATCGCCAAGGCATAACTTTCTGCCGCGTTATAGCTATAAATGGCATCAAAGTTTTTAAAGACCAAAAATACTGGACCACTCGGGCCTGCAGGTGTAACCAATCCGGCCTGAGAAGATTGCGATAAATTTCCTTGAACCAATGCCGAACCATCGGCACGAACCACCCCTTGATTGATCCAGCTACTCAAGGATTTTTTATTTCTTCGGCCTTCACCGGAAACCGACATGCCTTGCGGAATCTTGACTTCAAAGCCCCAAGGTTGCCCGCTCTGCCAGCCACGCTTGCTTAAAAAGTTGGCGGTCGATGCCAGTGCATCAGGAATGCTCGAAACCAGATCACGTCGGCCATCACCATCAAAATCAACTGCAAGTTCATCATAAGTCGATGGCATAAACTGGGTATGACCAAATGCGCCTGCCCAGGAACCCTTTAATTGTTCTTCACGCACATCGCCACGCTGTAACAGTTTCATTGTGGTAAAAAACTCACCACGAAAATAACTCTGGCGACGACCTTCACAGCTCAAAGTTCCTAAAGCCTGTAATAAAGGATATTTCCCCGAAATATCACCAAAATTACTTTCGACACCCCATACCGCAACTACCGTTTCTGCAGGTACACCATAGGTAGCAGCAACACGATTGAGCACCTCACGATGTTGCTGTAGTTTTTGCCGGCCGAGCTGAACCCGTTCTTCATCCACCAAACCAGATAGATAATCCCAAATCGGGGTAGAAAATTCAGGCTGGTAATTCAGGCGTTCAATCACTGAATAATCCGGGTTTAAGTTCTGAGTATAACGATCATAGGTACTGCCGCTTACACCTCTAGCAACAGCTTGACTGCGCAAATTAGCGAGACAGTTTTGAAAATTATTTTGGGAGGCATAATTCGGGATATTTGAACTAGAGGTCAAATCAGTCGGCGTGACACGTTGACCATTAATAATAAGTTCAGCCTGTGCCTGTGAAGCAGCCAAGACCACAGAACCAATAAAAAGTGCAAGCCGTTGCATAAGACCCTTGAATATTTAGATTTTGAATTATGCTTCTACCTTAGCAGCTCATGATGAAAATTAAAGCGCCAATGCGTAAATTTAAATTCATAATTCCTACACTTTTAAATTCATTTTGTAATCTTTAAATTTAAACACGAGTTATCCATAAGCTTGTTTTAAATTCAAATCAGCAGGATTTTTAAATTTAAATTCAAAACATTTGGAATTATTTTTGAATTTAAAAAATTACTGGGGATAACTTGTTTCAGGAAAAGCGAGTCACGATCATCAACATGCTCTAATTACACTCGTTTTTGTTTTAAATTCATTTGAATAATGGGCTAATATTTTTAAATTCAAAAACTTTGAATTCATTTATCCAGTTTTAAATTTGAATTCATATTTTTTGAATTTAAAAGCGCAATTTTAAATTCAAAGTGCGATTTAAATTTGAATTTATTTTTATGAATTTAAATTCAAAACTGCTTTCCAGTTTTAAATTCAAACTTTGATTTCAAGCTTATCTATAAGTGAATATGGCAAAATTCAGCTGTAAAAAAGGTTTTATTGGATTGTTATATTTATACTCAATTGATCAGTTTATAAGCAATTGATTTAAAAACTGATCCGACCAATGGCAGGTATTTTTGAAGAGGCGCAATCATGCCTGAAAGCAGACAAATAAAAAAGCGATCACCGAAGTGATCGCTTTTTTTATCAGCAAGTTAAAGCCTAGATGGTCATATCTTCGCTCAATGCCAATGGATTCGGTAAAATTTTCGCCAGTTGGCGGCAAAGTACAGACAATTGCGCGCTGTCATTTGGCATCAGGGTAATGTGACCAATCTTGCGGCCTTCGCGCTCTGACTTATTGTAAAGATGCAAATGTGCACCTTCCAGAGCAAGTACATCTGCAGATTTCGGATGCTGACCAATGATGTTCACCAAAACAGTTGGGCGGATCACTTCAGTTGAACCTAAAGGTAAACCTGCCACGGCACGCACATGGTTTTCAAACTGCGAACATACTGCACCTTCAATCGACCAGTGACCCGAGTTATGCACACGTGGTGCCATCTCGTTGGCATATAGGCCATTGTCTGTCACAAACAGCTCAAGGGTCAGCACACCGACATAGTTCAGATGATTCAGCAGGCGAGTGATGTATTCTTGTGCTACCGGCTGCAAGTCAGTACTGTCCGGTGCTGGCACAATCGAGTGCGACAGAATGCCGTCATGATGATGATTTTCCGCCAATGGCCAGGTTTTTACATCACCATCTTGGCCGCGTACTGCAATGATTGAAACTTCACGCGAGAAAGCCACAAAACTTTCAGCAATCAGTTCACCTGCAGGACCCAATTCTGCCCAAGCCTGATCAATCTGATCGGCCGAACGTAAAACGAATTGTCCTTTGCCATCATAACCGCCACGCGAGGTTTTCAGTACGATCGGCAAGCCCAGTTCCGCTACGGCCGCCTGTAAGCTTTCCAGTGAAGTGACCGCTTTGTAAGGTGCAACCGGAATTGCCAGTTCATCAAACAAGGCTTTTTCAGACAGACGATGCTGGGCAATCGCTAAAGCCTGACGTGATGGATGCAATTGCTTGCTTTGTGTCAGTACATCGACATCTGCAAGGGGCGTGTTTTCAAATTCCAGGCTAAATACATCTGCACTGTTAATAAAGTCTTGCAGACCATTTTCAGCTTGGCTCGAAATCACCGGACCCAAAGCAGCAGAAGGGCAGTCTGTGCTGGCTTCAAAAAATGTACATTGAATATTTAATGGAAGTGCCGCTTGCGCCATCATACGACCCAGCTGACCGCCACCAAAAATACCGATGGTTTTATCCATAATCTGTGTCTCGACTTAAGCCTGGCCTGGAATATTGTTGCTTGCCACTTTATCTGTTTGCGCTGCACGGAAATCTGCAACATTTTTTGCGATTTCTGGACGGGTCAAACCCAGAATTTGCGCGGCCATAATGGCAGCATTGGTGGCACCGGCAGGACCAATCGCCAAGGTACCGACTGCAATACCTGCTGGCATTTGCACAATAGACAGCAATGAATCAACACCGTTTAAAATCGAAGATTTCACCGGTACACCCAAAACTGGAAGATCAGTTTTCGCCGCACACATCCCCGGTAAATGCGCTGCGCCACCTGCACCGGCAATAATTACCTGAATACCACGATCACGCGCTTGCTCGGCATATTCAAACAGGCGGTCTGGGGTACGGTGTGCAGAAACAACTTCGGCTTCAAATGGGACACCAAGCTGCTTGAGCATATTGGCAGTGTGTTCGAGAGTTGCCCAATCTGATTGAGAACCCATGATAATACCTACGAGAGGAGTATCTTGTGCAGCAGCCGCATTCATTGCAAATTTTCCAGAGATTAAAGTGAGAAAAGATAAATCTCGACGAGAGAGCCAAGCTTGAATAGGAGTGCGTATTATAGACTGAAAATTCAGCTTCATAAAATTTAACGGTCAAAGCAAGGCTCGATTTTTCTTGTTTTTTTGTCGAATTTTCAAAAACTGGAATAAAAATAGGGGAGTAGCCGCAGTTACAACTATTTAGGAACTGCGGAATACAAAATAGACACATCCACACAGACATAAAGCAGCCCAGAGATAATCCAGTTTAAAAGGCTGCTTAAACATGAAAATCATAAAAGGAACAAAGACCAGTAAGGTCACGACTTCTTGGGTAATTTTCATTTGACCGACTGCGAGTCCTTGCTGCGCCAGTAATTTGGTCGCCGGAATCATCAGGCTATATTCAAACAGGGCAATGGCCCAGCTAAATAGAATCGCTTGCCAGAGCGGTGCATCATGCGGCAAAAACTTTAAATGCCCATACCAGGCCAGGGTCATAAAACAGTTGGCAATTACCAGAAGAAATAAAGCCGGCAGCATTTGCATGCACTCTGCAAAAAAGTCGAACTTATTTTACGGTTTATTTGGCGAAAAGATATTGCATCGCTTTGAAATTTTCTTTGAATTTATCCGTGAAACAGGATTTAAAAAATCCCACAACAAGGCCAGAATTTCCACTATCTTTTCAGCTAAAGCCTTGCTATCGTTGCTTGCAAATTGAATAAATCATGACAACAGCACCAATATAAAGTGATGGGTCAGACAGGAACGGAGTAAAGTAGATGCATCTGCATATTTTGGGTATTTGTGGCACCTTTATGGGCTCGTTAGCGCTACTTGCACGCGATCTGGGCCACCAGGTAACAGGTTCAGACCTGAATGTGTATCCACCCATGTCGACCCAACTTGAAAATGCGGGCATCACTTTAATGCAGGGTTATGACCGCAGTCATTTACAGCCTCATCCGGATCTGGTGATCGTCGGCAATGCCATGAAGCGTGGTATTGATGCAGTCGAATATATGCTGAATGCAGGTCTGCCTTATATTTCAGGTCCGCAGTTCCTGGCTGATCATGTTCTGCAAGGTAAACACGTGCTGGGTGTCGCCGGAACACATGGTAAAACCACGACCACCACGATGCTGGCTTGGGTACTGGATCAAGCCGGTCTGGAGCCAGGTTTTCTGATTGGCGGTGTGCCATTGGGCTTTTCGGAAAGTGCGCGTCTCGGTGGTGGGAAATATTTCTGTGTCGAAGCCGATGAATACGATTCTGCTTTCTTCGACAAGCGTTCCAAGTTCGTGCATTACCATCCAAAAACCGCAATTTTAAATAACCTGGAATTTGACCATGCCGATATCTTCGATGATCTAGCCGCAATTCAAAAGCAGTTCCATCATCTAGTTCGTACCATTCCAAGTGAAGGCCGGATTATCGCGCCGATTACTGAAAGCAATATTGATGAAGTGCTGGAGCAGGGCTGCTGGACACCTGTAGTGCGCACCAGTCTGGATGCCAATGAAAAAGCTGAGCTGTATGCAGAACAATTGTCAGCAGATGGTTCACATTTCAAAGTGCTGCAACAGGGCGTGGTCAAAGGCGAAGTACAATGGAATATGACTGGACAGCATTCGGTGGCCAATGCCTTGGCCACGATTGCTGCCGCTGAACATGTCGGCGTATCGATTGAAACTGCCTGTGAAGCACTATCGAATTTTGGTGGGGTGAAACGCCGTATGGAACTGTTAGGCACAGTCCGTGGTATCGAGGTTTATGATGATTTCGCCCATCATCCGACGGCGATTGATACGACCTTAGAAGGTGCGCGCAAACGTCTAGGGGAACGCAAACTCTGGGCAATTATTGAACCACGTTCCAATACCATGCGCATGGGCAGTCATAAAGATGGCTTGGCTCATTCAGCACGTCTGGCCGATGAAGTGATCTGGTATCAACCGGAAGGACTGGACTGGGATCTGCAACCGGTCATTGAGGCTGCGCCAAACAAGGCCAAAGTTGCACGCACACTGGATGACATCATTCAGACCGTGGTGGCAGAAGCAGGCGAGGGCGATGCCGTAGTAATTATGTCGAATGGTGGTTTTGGTGGTTTGCATCAGAAGCTGATTACTGTTTTACAAGCATAAAACAGATTTAAGTGAAGTGAAGAAGCCCGCCTAGCGGGCTTTTTTTAGCATATTAAAACGTTGATTGAGAAAAAGTGAACCGTTGTTCTGATCCTGCAATCCTATGATTTAAATATTGACCCAAAGAGCAGATTTATCTCTGAACCCTCCCTGATGATCTTTTGTTGCAATCTGTACACAAGACTCATTGCAGCGCCATATCACTCAAGGCACAATCGAGAAGAACACAGGTATCTATAGGCCTGAAAGCCAGATCATAAATCAGCCCATCGCTGTCACTATATAAAAGCAATCGAGGCGTTCATTATTCTCGCTGAGTCAGGTCATTCTCATTCCTCATTCCATTAGGAGATGTGTCATGACAACGATGAAAGCGATGGTCTATTACGGCGCAAATGATATCCGCTTTGAAGACCGCCCAGTTCCCACCATTTTGCATCCCAGCGATGCCATCATTAAACTGGAAAAAGTTACCATCTGCGGTACCGACTTGGGTATCTGGAAAGGTAAAAACCCGGAAATTGAGCAGGAGGCTACGCGTAAAGAGGGCAGCTTTAAGGGACGTATTTTAGGTCACGAAGGTATTGGCATTGTGGAAGAAGTTGGTTCCGCCGTGCAAAACTTTAAAAAGGGCGACCGGGTGATTATTTCCTGTGTCAGCCGCTGCGGAACCTGTGAAAACTGCCAGAAACAGCTCTATGCCCATTGTCGCAATGAAGGCGGCTGGATCATGGGTTATATGATTGATGGCACCCATGCCGAATATGTACGCACGCCCTTTGCCGATACCTCACTCTATCATTTACCCGATGGCCTGAATCAAGATGTGGCCGTATTCCTCTCAGATATCCTGCCAACTTCACATGAAATTGGGGTGCAATATGGCGATGTCAAACCAGGCGACAATGTCGCGATTGTCGGGGCAGGGCCAATCGGCATGAGTTGTCTGCTCACCGCACAGTTTTATTCACCCGCCAATATTATTATGGTGGATATGGATGATAATCGGCTGGAATTTGCCAAGACTGTCGGCGCGACGCATATCATCAACTCTGCCAAAGAAGATGCCATTCAAAAGATTCTAGAGATTACCGATGGACGCGGGGTCGACTGTGCCATTGAAGCAGTGGGGGTGGAGCCTACCTGGAATATTTGCCAGCATGTCGTGAAGGAGGGCGGGCATATTGCCAACGTCGGCGTACATGGTAAACCGGTGAGTTTTGAACTGAACAAACTCTGGATTAAAAACCTGACCATCACCACCGGCCTGGTGAATGCCAATACCACAGGGATGTTGCTGAAAACCTGCTGTTCCGGCAAATTGCCCCTAGAAAAACTGGCGACCCATCATTTTAAATTTTCCGATTTTGAAAAAGCCTATGATGTCTTTAAACATGCCTCTGATGAAAAGGCCTTAAAAGTCATGATTGACATGACCTAATCCACATCAGACAAAAAAGTCCGCCATGCGGACTTTTTTATTTTCAGCATTTACCCCTCAGATCAGAAATAGGGGACATAACCACGCTGCTTATAACCTTTTGGCGATGCCAGACTGGCCTGATTTTCTTCCAGGCGATACAGTACTTTGAGGAATTCGGCAATTCCTGACTGCTGTAAGGCATGCGGATCAAATTGCTTCAAACCTAAACGTGAAAATAAAGAAGAAATTTCACTGTGTTTATGCACATATTTCATTGACCATTCCGAGAAATGGGAATGCTCTACCATCGCATCTGCAAAACGCAAGATATTGTGATGGCGGGGATCCCGACAAATGCTCTGAAATAAACTTTCCACTACTTCAGCCTGACCTTCAAGGCACTGGAAAAATTTGCCATGGGAATAATACAACACCCCATGAATCTGATGCTGAAGATTGAACTTCCGGGCAGTGGCCAAAATATCACTCAAATCTTGTAACAACTCTTGTTCAGATTCTATGCGTTCACTGGCATAGCAAAGCTGTAGCATCATGCCATCTCACTAGAGGGAAGAATTAAAACCACAATTTAATCAATAATTTTAAATTAAGTCGACCATTTTTTAAGCAAATATCCGTTTTTGCTTACACGGTTTTCAGTTTGCATTTCTGGACTAAACTTTTAACAATAGTGCCTAAATTATTAAACGAATATTTTCATACACCTACCATGAACATGAGGATCACTTGATGTTAAAAGATCTGATTTTAACCCTCGCCTTGTTATGTGTGTGTTTTATCCTGATCATCACTTTAAATGACTGGCAATTCAGCGCTCAAACCAATCTGCTGATCAGTTCAATTTTTATTAGCTGGACGATCTTGAAATTTGTTGGGCATCGTATTTATTTTCATGCCAGTTACCTGCTGATTATGGCAATTTTAGTGATGCTGCAACAGTTTGAAGAAATTTTCTGGGCGATGACCGGGGTGATGGCAGGTTTCGGTTTATATACCCTGTTACAGGTTATATTGATTCCTGCCTTGAAAGAAAGATTGCATTTATCTTTCGGGAAATCCCCTTGGATGGTTAAATAGTCGTTGCCGCGACATCTGCCAGACTACGGTCACGTTTAAACATGACATCCACATAGGAACATTGCGGGATGATGGTTAAACTTTTTTCACGGGCAAAATCGACCAGTACATCCAGCATTTTTCGGGCAATACCTTGGCCACGCAAGGAATCATCGACCCAGGTATGATCGGCAATGATGACTGCATCGCCCCGCCATTGATAAGTGATCTCGGCCAGGCGGCGTCCTTGATCTTCCATAAAAAATACACCACCGCGTTTTGAATCTTGATATTTGATTTCCATAGGAATCTAAACCTTTGTTGTCATTTTTAAATTATAAAACATCATTAAAGCGAGGCTCTCGCTCGAACACAGATTTGGCAAAAGAGCATTTTGGAATAATCCTGATGCCGTGTTCATGGGCAAAATTCACAGCGGCCTCGACCAGATAATACCCGACGTGCTGTCCGCGTAGACTGTCATCGACCCAGGTGTGTTCAATCACTAATTGATCTTCATTTACTCTGGAATAACTCATTTCTGCCAGACGTTTTTCATTTGGCTCTACGAACCATAAACCTCCAGTGTCCTGTTGCTGATGCTCGATCAACATGCCGATCCTCTCCTTGTTTTTAAGTCAGACTGACATATTTTTCCCTGCACTATTGTTAGATTTCTTTTAAAGGATTGTGAATCTATCCTTCTGACCAATACCGCATTCTGCTGAACAGGTTTAAACTGCCGGCCGGTTCCTTTTATCAGATGTTTATGTCCAGCTCTTCTTCCACCTCTTCGGTGACGCGTCAATGGGTTTGTGTGATTGCTTTAGCCTCTGCTGCCTTTATTTTCAATACCACCGAATTTATCCCGGTGGCGCTATTAAGTGATATTGGTACCAGTTTTGCCATGTCACCGACCCAGGTCGGATGGATGCTGACAATTTATGCCTGGGTCGTGGCGCTGCTGTCTTTGCCAATGATGTTACTGACCAAAAATATTGAACGGCGCTTTCTGCTGATGGTTTTATTTGCGGTGTTTATTTTCAGTCATGTGCTGTCCTATTTTGCCTGGAGCTTTAGCATTCTGGTGCTGAGCCGGATTGGTATTGCCGTGGCGCATGCACTGTTCTGGTCAATTACGGCATCGCTTGCTGTGCGGGTTGCGCCAAAGGGCAAAGAGTTTCAGGCACTGGGCTTATTGGCTACAGGTACCGCCATGGCGATGGTCCTGGGAATTCCCTTTGGCCGGATGGTCGGGGAGGCCTATGGCTGGCGCAATAGTTTTGCCTTGATTGGGATTGTGGCGAGCGTGGTGTGCGTATTGCTGGCCAAAACCTTGCCTTTATTGCCAAGTGTCAATTCAGGTTCACTCAGCAGTTTAAAAAACTTGCTAAAACGTCCCAGCCTGATGCTGGTCTTTGCGCTTACCGTGCTTGTGATTAGTGCGCAATTTACCGCCTATAGTTATATTGAACCCTTTGCGCTGAATATTGCGCAATTCAGCTCTGCACAGACCACCAGCTTATTGCTGATTTATGGCGGTGCGGGCCTGATCGGGTCTTATGTATTTGGCCGCTTTGCACCGCATTTTCCCCGACTCACCATTCCGCTATTTACACTCGGGCTAGGGATCTCGCTGCTGTTATTGCTGCCACTGTCTCAGGGTGTATTTCAGCTTAATAGCTTGGCGTTAATCTGGGGCATCAGCATTATTGGGTTTAGTCTGGCTCTACAAGCCAAGACCTTAAATCTGGCTTCTGATGCAACCGATGTCGCCATGGCAATTTTTTCAGGTCTGTACAATGTCGGGATTGGTGGCGGTGCCTTACTCGGCGGTCTGGTAACGGCACATATCGGATTACATAGTATTGGCTGGGTAGGAGCAATCCTGGCCAGCTTGGGTTTTCTGATCAGCTTATACCTGATTCAGCGTCCGGATTTCTTAGGTAAGAAAGCGCCTTGAAGCATGATTTTTGTAAATGAAATTGTAGTCTTAGCAAAAATCTGTCATGCTTGCTGCACATTGAGCTACCGCTCAAATAAAATTTAGTTTGAACAAGGGGAGTAGCCTCCTCCAAGCGTTTAAGAATGAAATTTCAATTTTTAAACGTGTCAGAATATCGTCATTACACTTTGCAAAAAGTCGGTATCTGAGCATCTTGAAGTCACACTTTATATAAAAAAGTGGAACAGTAAGATGTAGGCAAGACCTTGATCATGTTGTTATAGATGTTTTTCATCTGGCAACTGGTCAAGGTTTTTTTATGGCTAGTTGTCCGATGTGGAGAATTCACATGGAAACCATTGGTACACTCTGGCTGTATCTCGTCTTTTTCGCGATTGTCGCAGTCATGCTGGTAATCGATTTTGTCGGCTTTAAGCATCAGCATGGTCAGGAAGTTAAAGTCCGAACTGCTGCCTACTGGAGTATTGCCTGGGTCAGTGTCGCGACTTTATTTGGTGGCGGCTTATGGCTGTATCTGGAGCAGACCGCAGGCACGGCAATTGCTAATGCCAAGGTTATGGAATACTTTGCCGGTTATCTGCTGGAAAAATCCCTAGCGATTGATAACGTCTTTGTCTGGCTGATGATCTTCGCGGCCTTCGCCATTCCACCCGCACTGCAACGCAAGCTGCTGTTATATGGCGTACTGGGTGCGATTGTGCTCAGAACTATCTTTATTTTTATTGGCGCGTGGTTCGTGCAGGAATTCTCCTGGATTCTATATATCTTCGGTGCGTTCCTGGTGTATACCGGCTTCAAATTCCTGCGTGGTCAGCATGAAGAAGACAGCAATATTGAAGATATGGCGATTCTAAAATGGCTGCGTAAACATATGCGTATTACCCCGCAACTTCAGGGCGACAAATTCTTTGTCCGTCAAAATGGTTTGCTCTGGGCAACGCCGTTGTTCCTGGTCCTGATCCTGGTTGAAGCCTCTGATGTCATCTTTGCCGTCGATTCTATTCCGGCTATTTTTGCCGTCACCACCGATCCCTTCATTGTCCTCACTGCAAACCTGATGGCGATTTTAGGCCTGCGCGCAATGTTCTTCCTGCTCTCGGGCGCAGCCTCAAAAATGCATTATCTGCCTTATGGCCTCGGGATCATTCTGGTCTTTATCGGCTTTAAGATGCTGATGCTAGATGTGTTCCATATGCCGATCTGGATTTCTTTGAGCTTTATTGTGATTGTCCTGACTGTGACCGCGATCTTGTCGATTCGTCATAGCAAGAAATATAACGAAACCACCCTGTAAAAAGTAATCATCAAAAAAGCCTGCATCAGCAGGCTTTTTTTTATTGTTCTATCAGGGATAATTTGGGCCATTTTTGCAAAAACTGTTTGCTCAGCATGCGTTGTTCGAACACGGCATAACTGACTAAATTCGGATTCCAACGCAGCTTTAACTCAAATAAATCTGCTAAACCGAAAGGGGCAATCAACTCCAACTCATCATCTTTCAGGCGCAGTGCCAAGGCCGTGACAGTTTCTGGCCATAATGACAGCGCATGACTAATTGAAGTTAAAGGCTCAATACTTTCATTTTGATCGGTACGATACCACTCATGTACAAAGGCTTGATTGGTCACATCCCAACAAATCTCTGGAAAATAGTCTTTTAACTGATCTGCAAGTTGCTGTTCTATAGCGCGAGCCTGCTTATTTTCGTCATAGAAAATTACATCGACCTCAGTATGATTCATTTCATATTCCCAGTCATGTAAATGCGCCCAGATCACATGACGTAACACACCCGCTGCGACATAAGCTTCAGAGTGCAATTGTGCTAACTGATGCAAGATGCGCATTAAGGTCGGCTGCGCACGCACGATCTGTTGAAATTGATCATGATCATTGGATGAGGTCATAAAAGAATCTGGATCACTATTTAAATATGAATGTTCATACAAACATGGCAATTTTTTCAGCTACAATCAATCGAAAAAATCAAAAAGCGTAGGTTTAAAATGTCTTCTGTAATTGCAACGACAGCGATCCGTGGTCGCTTCCTCGACATTCAGAATACAGTTGCCCAAGCACGTGATATACACGACCAAGTGCGATATGTAGAAGATGGTTTAGTCATCATTCACGAAGGTAAAATCCAGTGGTTTGGTCCTTGGCAAGAAGGGCAGTCACGACTTCCTACCAATGCTGAATTACAGCACTATCCAGATCAACTGATTGTTCCCGGGTTTATCGACACCCATATTCATTTCCCACAAACCGAAATGGTCGGGGCTTATGGTGAACAACTGCTGGAATGGTTAAATACCTATACATTCCCCACTGAAATCCAGTTCCAAGATGCATCCTACAGCGAAAAAATTGCCGAATTTTTCGTGCAGGAATTGCTTAAAAACGGCACCACCACTGCACTGGTCTTTTGTACCGTTCATCCTGAATCCGTAGATGCTTTATTTAATGCCGCAACCACACGCAATATGCGTCTGATTGCGGGTAAAGTCCTGATGGACCGTCATGCACCGGAAGCGCTGACGGATACAGCAGAAACGGCTTATATTGACTCTAAAACGCTGATTAAAAAATGGCACGGACAGGGACGGAACCTGTATGCGATTACTCCACGCTTTGCACCAACCTCAACACCTGAACAACTACAAAAAGCCGGACAGCTCAAAGCCGAATATCCGGATGTCTATGTACATACCCATTTAAGTGAAAATAAAAATGAAATTGCTTGGGTAAAAGAACTCTTTCCTGAACGTGAAGGTTATCTGGATGTTTATCATCATTATGGTTTAACCGGCAGCAAATCCGTTTTCGCGCATTGCGTGCATCTGGAAGATGAGGAGTGGGATTGTATGCATCAGACCGACTCAGCCATTGCTTTCTGTCCGACCTCAAATCTATTCCTGGGTAGTGGCTTATTTCCCCTGAAAAAGACCTGGGACAAAGGGGTAAAAGTCGGCTTAGGCACAGACATTGGAGCAGGAACATCATTTAATCAGCTGCAAACTCTGAATGAAGCCTATAAGGTGCAACAGTTGCAGGGTGAAAAACTTTCTGCCTTTGAAGCCTTATATCATGCCACTTTAGGCGGTGCCAAAGCCTTGAGTCTAGATGATCGCCTGGGGAACTTTAATATTGGCAAAGAAGCCGACTTTGTGGTTCTGGATCTCAATACCACTGCCTTACAGCAGTTACGCCAGAGCAAAGCTAAAAATATTGAAGATGCATTTTTTGCACTGACCATGCTTGGCGATGACCGTAATATTGCAGCCACCTATGTCTATGGAGTAGCCGTCTATGTCAAAGCAGCATCCAGTGAATAAAACAAAAAAATCCCGCCGTCGCCAATACTTGATCCTGTCTGCAATGGCACTGGGCTGTGTTTTTTTATTGAAACGCGATTCAGCAGCGGCTAAAAAATGATTACATTTACAGCCAGCAAAACAGGTGCATCTCTGCTAGGGATGTATTAAAATTGCGACGTATTCAGGTGTTGCAGGTCAACACCTTTTTTATTTTGCTATTTTTACTTTTTAGGTATCTACCCATGACCGTTCAAATGAGCGTAATGATTTCCGCTGAAGAAATTCAAGCTAAAGTCAAAGAGCTTGGTGCTCAAATCAATGCACACTATGCCAATAGTGACAAAGAACTTGTGCTCATCGGTTTATTACGTGGTTCAGTGATTTTTATGGCTGATTTATGTCGTGTGATTTCAAAACCGCATGAATTGGATTTCATGACTGTGTCCAGTTATGGCGGTGGCACGGTATCGTCACGTGATGTAAAAATCCTGAAAGATTTAGACGGTGAAATCCGTGGTAAAGATGTGCTGGTGGTTGAAGATATTATTGACTCAGGCAACACCTTAAGCAAGGTACTCGAAATCCTGCAAACCCGTGAACCTAACTCGATTCAACTGTGTACTTTGGTAAGTAAACCATCGCGTCGTGAAATCGATTTGAAGGTCGAATTTATGGGCTTTGAGGTTGAAGATAAATTTATCGTGGGTTATGGCTTGGACTATGACCAGAAGTACCGTCACCTGCCATTTATTGGTGAAATCGGTCTTTAAAATCAGGTTGAAAAAAGTGGCATAAGCCACTTTTTTTATACCTAAAATACAGAAAAAACCGGGAACAAAAAATAACATCTCGTTTCAGGATTCAACTTTTTATGATCCTGACTTTGTTTCAAGATGATTAAACAGATGTGAAAACAAAGACATGATAAGAAGGAGTATGCATATGTGGACAATTATTGTGGCGATCGTCATTGGTTTTGTAGCAGGTCTAATTGCACGTGCCATTCATCCGGGTAATGACAAGGCAGGCTTTATCATGACCACCTTGCTGGGTATTGCCGGCTCCTTGTTGGCGACTTTTGGTGGTCGTATGCTCGGTCTGTACTCGGCAGATTCCGCAGCAGGTCTGATTGCTTCCGTGATTGGTGCTGTGATTATTCTGTTTATTTATAATATGGTGACCAAACGCCGCACGGTCTAAATCAAGCTGATGCTGACTGGATCACCTTAATAAAAAAAGCACCCCATGAGGTGCTTTTTTTATATTGAGCGACTGATATCTTTATTTAATTTTTATAAATTGAATTCTTTAAAAATCTGCTCAATCTGCTCTGCCGGATAGGCGCCCATCACCTTAAAACCATTGGAAAAAATAATCGCAGGTGTACCATTCACCCCCATAGACTGAGCCAGTTTTTTATTCCGTTCAATCGGATTGGCACAAGTTTTTTTCGATTTAGGTTGAATTCCTTGAGCAATCAGATCTTCCCATGCCTGAGCTGGATTAGACTCGCAATACACCTGTTTTGAAGGAGCAGCCGAATGGGGTTTTAAAGGAAGAATAAAGGTATAAATGGTCAAGTCATTCAGTTTTTTCAGCTCTAGCTCAAGCTTTTTACAATACGGGCAATTTGGGTCAGAAAAGATCGCAATCTGACGTTTACCCGTACCTCTTACACTTTTTACAGCATCCTGAAGCGGTAATTTTTTCCAGTCGATACTATTTTGTTTCAGCATTAAATCACGGGTCAGATTATGTTGATCCTGAATCCGCAGCATCGGACCGGCTATCAGATGCTTGGCATCCTCATTCAGATAAACCACTTGGCCCTGCATGGAACCGCTATAGATGCCTTTCATCTCGGTGGTCTGAATATTTTCAATTTTTAAATTGGGACTGTTTTTTGCCAAATTAGCTTGTACCGTATCAATATTGGCAAATGCGAAGCTTGAAATGAATGTACTTAAACTAATGATCAGTGTTTTTTTTAACATGAATGTTCTACATGAATTGGATAAGAATATGCTTCGATTCTAATCGCTCTGCTTTTAAATTTCTCAAACATTTATGTTACTGTCTAGACTCAGTTAAACAAGTTCATAATGTTTCACGTGGAACACCATGTATAGCGTTAGATTGAACTCCAATCTATCTAGAAAACACATCAATACTCATAATAAGTAATTGTTTTATATAATTAAAATATATTAAATGATAAACATTTTACTCATTCAGCCTTGACCGATTTTCTGTATCCATTCTAAACTGCAGACACTTTCTATATTCCTCGCTACGCCCTGACATGGATTGGCCAAGGATCAACACTATAACGGCATTTTCATGACAATAACGACCAGCTGGCGACCGTTCTTGATGGTCAGCCTAGCTTTAATGATGGGAACGATTGGCACCGCTTTGGCCAGTCCGCTTTATCCGATTTATCAACAGCTCTGGCATTTGCTGCCCAGCCACATCACCTACATTTTTGTCGCCTATATGTTTGGCTGTCTCTCGACCTTGTTGTTTTTGGGCAGAACCAGTAACAGCATCGGATTTTTACGGACCCTGCAAATTGGTCTGGCACTAATCACCTTAGGTCTCATCATTTCCGTTTTTGCCCAGAATGCACTGATCCTCTCGATTGGCCGTTTTATTATTGGGATTGCCTCGGGCCTGATGACCACTTCTGCCATGATGGGTTTAATGCATACCATCCCAGAAAGCCATAAACACACTGCACCACAACTGATTTCAATCATCACCGCAATGGGTTTTGGTTTGGGACCCTTGGTCGGTGGTGTGATTGCGCAGTTTTCCGCTGCCCCCTTGATAATGCCATATTTACCGGTGATTTTGGGCGCCGTGCTGTGTTTGATTGGCCTGTTCTGGATCAAAGCACCCAAGTTTGAGGCGCAGCCCTTTAGCATGGCGCCTAAACTGCAACGACCTGAAGCGCAGTTTCATCGGGTGTTTATGATTATTGCAGTGACGGCTTTTAGTGCCTTTGCTGCCTTTAGCCTGTTTGCTTCACTGTCGCCATCTTTTGTCCGCAATATTTTACCTTGGCATGGCCCTCTGGTCAGTGGGCTGGCCATTACCAGTATCTTAGTGGTTTCAGTGATCGTGCAATTTATGGCCAAAGCAGTTGCAGCGTCCAAATGTCTGAATATCGGCCTGATGATGATGTGCTTGAGCCTGATGGTTTTAGCGCTATGTATGTATTCGAAAATCAGCCTGCTATTTTTTATCAGTGATATTTGCTTTGGAATTGGCCATGGTTTTGCCCTGATGGGTGCTTTTGCCCTGATTCATCAAATGACCAGCTTAGACAACCGTGCAGCCGTCATGTCAACCTATCTGTTTATTGCCTATCTGGGCACTATTGTCCCTATCATTGCCGTGGGTTATCTGGCCGATCATTGGGGGCTGGATTTCGCCGTAATCAGCTTTTGTATCGCGATTAGTTTGCTGTGTTTTGCGCTGTGGTGGGCGTATCAAAAATCCCGCCTACCAGCCTAAAAAAAGCCCTCAGTTGAGGGCTTTTTTGATGTTTTATTAAATAATTATTTACCAATACAAAATGAACCGAAGATCTTGCCCAGCAGGTCATCTGCACTGAAATCACCCGTGATCTCACCCAAAGCATTTTGCGCCAGACGTAAGGATTCCGCTACCAGTTCACCGGCGTTATACACCACCAGTTGCTCACGCGCTTCAGCCAGATAGAGCTGAGTGCGCTTCATTGCGTCTAAATGACGGGTACGTGCGATAAAGGTGTCTTCCTCAGGCTGGAAGCCTGCATGCGCTGTAATTGCTTCTATGAGCGCCTGAACGCCGGTTTCCTGCTTGGCAGAGACTGCGATATGCCGGAAACCATTTAAATCTCCAATCACGGCTTCAGCACCGGTCAGGTCGCATTTATTGCCAATCAGCATCAAACGTTTCGGTTCTATATGTTCAGCAAAATATTCCTGGGCGAGTTGCAGCGGATCTTCGCCCTGGCTTAAGTCATAGACCAAGAGCAATAAATCGGCCTGTTCGATTTCTTTAATTGCGCGGCGGATCCCTTCTTTTTCCACGATATCGCCAGTTTTACGCAAGCCCGCAGTATCGGTGAGGGTAATCGGCAGACCATTTAAGGTAATTTTTTCATGCAGGACATCACGGGTGGTACCGGCAATATCGGTCACAATCGCGCGTTCAATTCCAGCTAATGCATTCAGTAAGGAAGATTTACCGGCATTCGGTTTCCCTGCAATTACCACCTGTAAACCTTCACGTAACAATTGACCTTGACGTGCGGATTGCTGTACTTGAGCGACTGCACTGGATACGCCATCCAGCAGATTTAAAATTTTGCCATCTGCGAGAAAATCAATTTCTTCTTCCGGAAAATCAATTGCAGCTTCCACATGCAAACGCAGGTGAATCAGCTGCTCAAGGACTGCATTGACTTTGGTCGAGAAAGCCCCTTGCAGTGAACGTACAGCAGAACGTGCAGCCGCTTGCGAAGTTGCATCAATCAGGTCGGCAATTGCTTCAGCTTGTACCAGATCCAGCTTGCCATTTTCAAAGGCACGCATCGAGAACTCACCGGCTTTAGCCGCTGTAGCTCCGAGCTCCAGCAAACGGCCAAGCAGGGCATTCTGAATCACCGGACCGCCATGACCTTGCAACTCGACCACATCTTCGCCGGTAAAAGAGTTTGGATTCGGGAAGCAAATCGCCAGTCCTTCATCCATGACTTCGCCGGCCGCATCATAGAACTGGCGGAAACCGGCAAAACGGGCTTTAGGCAGCTCTTTTTGTGTCAGTTGCTGGGCAATCTCATAGGATTTCGGGCCTGACAGGCGAATCACCCCAACGCCGCCACGTCCTGGTGGAGTGGCAATCGCAGCAATAGTTGTGGTTCGGTTGAGCATAAAATTCACCTGCAAAGACTCAAAAGTACAGCCAAAAAAAATCCGCCTAAGATTACCATCTTAAGCGGATTTATTCAGCCTATCCGTACAACTTAGTTGACTGGAGTGGCCTCATCACGTTTCGCGCGATCTTTGGCAACAGACTTGTTAATCAAAGTTTGTTGCAGAATCGTGATCAAGTTGTTGACGATCCAGTACAGGACCAAGCCTGCCGGGAAGAACAACAAGAATACGGTAAAGATAATCGGCATAAACTTGAAGACTTTTGCCTGCATTGGATCCGTCGGTTGTGGATTTAACGACTGTTGGATATACATCGTCAAGCCCATCAACAACGGCAGGATGAACCAAGGATCCATTGAAGACAAATCCTGAATCCACAGCATCCATGGCGCATGACGCAGTTCCACAGATTCCATCAATACCCAGTACAAGGCTAGGAAAATCGGCATTTGTAATAACAGCGGTAAACAGCCGGCAAGCGGATTGACCTGTTCACGTTTGTACAATGCCATCATTTCTTGAGAGAAGCGCATCCGGTCTTCACCGAACTCTTCTTTCATGCGTTGCATTTCTGGCGCAATCACACGCATTTTCGCCATCGAGCGATAGCTCTTCGACGACAATGGCCACAGGATCAGTTTCACCAGGATGGTCAACAGAATAATTGCCCAGCCCCAGTTACCCACCAGACCATGGAAGAACTCAAGACCGACAAACAGTAATTTCGCAATTGGCCATAACCAGCCATAATCAACGGTCTGGTTTAAACCCGCAGCCAAATCTTTCAGTTCTGACTGGATTTTTGGACCTGAATAGAAAGTCGCATCAATTTCAGCCACTGTACCTGCAGGCACATTGAAGGTCGGTGAGGTAAAACCAATGATGTTCATGTTATCGGTTGATTTACGTGATTCAAGCTTGGCGCTATAAGCTTCGCCATTGCCTTGAGTCAACTTCAGCTGACCTGGAACCCATGCACTGACAAAGTAGTGCTGTACCATTGCCACCCAACCACCTGTCGCTTCAGTACTGACTTTTTCTTCAACAAAGTTGTCGAATTTAAGCTTGTTGTACTGCTCGTCCGGGGTACCCCATGCACCGCCGAGGAATGTTCCCAGCGTGAAGACCCCCTGATCAGATTTGCCTGGATCTTCCGAGTTATCCCGTTTGATCTGACCGAACATCTGACCTTGCCAGGTCTGGCCACTGCGGTTAACCACTTTGTGATTTACCACGACCGGATATTCACCTTCAGTGAAATTGAAGGTCTTGATAATCTCGATCCCGTCAGCGGTTTTAAACACTAGCGGTACAGACAATACTTTCAGGTTTTCACCATCTTTGGATTTGACTGTTTTCGCATCTGCCAGAGTATAAGCCGTTTTTTCCAGCTCATACATTGGACGGCCGTTACGGCTGCTGTCCGGTCCATTCAGACCGATCAGGCCAGACTGGGCGACATAAGTACGTTTCGCATCGCTTTCCAGCATGACGAACGGCTCATCGCTGTCTTTGTTCTTGTCATGATTGAGTAATTCAATACGAACAATATCACCACCCTTCGGATTGATCCAAAGATGATAAAGGTCAGTTTGTACTGAAATAAGCTGCTGACTTACAGGTGCTGTGGCATCCGTGGCTTGCTGTGCTGGCACATTTGCTTGTGGCAGATCAGAGGCAACTGTAGCCGTCTGACCATTTGGCAAATCTGCAGATACGTCATGTGAAACAACAGCAGTTTCCTGCTGCGGTTTTGTTTCAGCATTTCCATAATCTTTTTGCCACGCCAAAATGAGCAAATATGCGACAACAAACATGGCTCCGAGAATTGCAATCCTGGCCCATTGTTGCATATGTATTACCCCAAGTGGTGAGAGTGATTTTGGTTCAATAAACGATCACGAAAGGGTACAGCAACGTGAAGCGTTTGAGAATCTATTTGCTGAAATGAAATAAAACGAATCGCTTTTGAGGGAACAGGATCATATCCCGAGCCCCCCCACGGATGACAACGGCAAATACGTTTAGTAGCCAGCCACACTCCACGCCCAGCGCCATGCATCTGGACTGCTTCCAAGGAATATTGAGAACAAGTTGGAATATAACGACAGCGCGGTCCAAGAAGAGGACTAATCGCAATCTGATAGAAACGGATCAACCAATGCAGTAAACGTACCATTGGCCAACTCTACTTTTGTGGGGAGGGGGCTATTTTTGAATGCTTTTTGGCAAGACGGTTCAGTTTCTGCCAGGCAAATTGTAATTGCTGGTGCAATTCTGCATTAGGCACTGCTTCAACACCCATTTTCGGCATGATTACAATGTCTAAGTCATCTAATTGCTGTTGATGCAGGCGAAAACTTTCGCGAGCAAGTCGTTTTACTCGATTTCTTTCGTGTGCACGTCGCACTTTCTTCTTGGCAACAACTAAACCCAAACGGCTATTTGGCAGTTCGGAATGTTTTGCAAGAAATAAGAAATGGGGTTGATGCACTTTAAAAAGCGCACCATCAAAGACACCTTTATAATCGGCAGCACAGCGTAATCGCAACTCTGTGCCAAAACTATAAAGTTTTGTCATAACACCCAAAATCGTCTTAGCGTAACTGATTAAACAGTTAAGCTATGACGACCTTTTGCACGACGGCGAGCTAATACTTGACGACCAGCTTTAGTAGCCATACGAGCACGGAAACCATGAACACGCTTACGCTTTAATTCAGACGGTTGGAATGTACGTTTCATATTGAAACTCCAAAAAATGATCTTTCTATGAAGGTCCGCGATTTTAGTGCTCATTGCTTGAGCTGTCAATGCAAAAACAGTTTTCTTTTCAAATAAGATCAAAAAAGATAAAGCCCCTGTTTTTTCGGAGAACTTAATAAAAAATAGTTCAATTCAAGTTAATCACAAATTAAGTTATTGTTATATAAATATATATAAGTTATAAACAACTCTATCAACAAAGTTATCCACATGTTATCCAGAGTTTAAATCTAACCTGTAGTTTTGAATTTAAATTTGAAGTTTTTTGAGTTATCCACAAAAAACAGTGATCTTATAAATAAATTCAAATTTATAAATTTAAATTTATTACTATTAGGGAGCACTTTTTCTATGGATAAGCCACTTTTTATTTAATTAAACATAAACTTATGTTGTGGATAAAACTGTTTCTATTAATTTTATACTTTGTGGATAACTTTATGGTATATTTTATCCACAGCTTGCGGATAAACTTATCCACACTGGGTTTTAAATTTAAATTTATGCAGGGTGATTTCTTTTTGCACAGTTTTTGTGGAAATTGCCATGACAGATGTGGATAACTTGGTTAGAATGGCGACCCGCTTTTGGTCGCGGTCATCTTTTTTGAATGAACAATGGAATGAATAGGGGATTCACATGCTTTGGACGGACTGCTTAAATCGCCTGCGACAAGAGCTCTCTGGAAATGTCTTTACAATGTGGATTCGCCCATTGGTTGCAGAAGAGCTGGAAGACAGCTTGCGTTTGTATGCACCTAATCCTTACTGGACGCGTTACATTCAAGAACATCATCTGGAACTGATCACGATTCTGGCAGAGCAATTGTCTGAAGGACGGGTACGCAAGGTCGAAATTTTGGTCGATTCACGTCCAGGGGCAATTTTATCTGCCAGTGAGCAACCGGCGACCACGACAGCGGCATTGACCTCGACACCGATGCCGGTGCCGAAACCGAAGAAAGAAAAAGAAGACAGCGGCAAAAATAGCCGTAGACGTCAGTTGAATCCATTGTTTACCTTCTCGCTGTTTGTGGAAGGTCGATCTAACCAGATGGCGGCAGAAACCTGTCGCAAGGTGCTGACTCAGCTGGGTGCTTCACAGCACAACCCGTTATTTTTATATGGTCCGACCGGTCTGGGTAAAACCCACTTGATGCAGGCGGTCGGCAATGCACTGTTACAAGCCAAACCGAATGCACGTGTCATGTACATGACCGCAGAAAGTTTTGTACAGGACTTTGTCAGCTCGTTACAGCAGGGCAAAGTTGAAGAGTTTAAGAAAAATTGCCGTTCTCTGGATTTATTACTGGTTGATGATATTCACTTGTTGGCCGGTAAAGAAGCCAGCCTGGTCGAGTTTTTCTACACCTTTAACGCACTTCTGGATGAATCTAAGCAAATTATTTTGACTTCGGATCGTTATCCTAAAGAACTAACCGAACTGGATCCACGTCTGGTTTCACGTTTTTCCTGGGGCTTATCGGTCGGAGTCGAACCACCAGATATTGAAACCCGAATTGAAATTCTGCTGAAAAAAGCCGAAAGCAACCAAGTCGATTTACCACGTAACTGTGCGCTGTTTATTGCCCAGCAGGTGGTGGCTAACGTACGTGAGCTTGAAGGTGCGCTGAACAAAGTGGTAGCGATTTCACGTTTTAAAGGCACACCAATTGATCTGGATGTAGTGCGTGAATCTTTAAAAGATGTGCTGGCGATTCGTGCCCGTACCATTAGTACCGAAAACATTCAGCGTGTGGTGAGTGAGTATTTCCGTATTCCACTGAAAGAACTGGTTGGTCCAAAACGCACCCGGATTTATGCCCGCCCACGTCAGCTGGCGATGGGGCTGGCCCGTGAACTCACCGGCGACAGTTTTCCGGAAATTGGCATGGCTTTTGGCGGTCGTGATCACAGTACCGTGATGCATGCCTGCGAGAAAGTACAAAGCCTGCGTGAAGAAGATCCGATCTTTAACGAAGACTATAAAAACCTGCAGCGTCTGTTGCAAAGTTGACCTAAATCGCTCAAATTCTATTCTTGCTATGCGGCTGCTTTTGCCGCATAGTAAACCGTCAAAAAAATCACTTTTTCTATATTAATCTTCAGCTTTAGAGGAATGCACCGTGCGTTTAAAAATCGCGAAAGAAAGCTTACTGAATGTTCTCTCACATGTCGTAGGAGCGGTTGAACGTCGCCATACCTTGAATATCCTGTCTAACCTGAAAATTCAGGTGACTGCGCAAGCATTGACCGTGACCGGTTCCGACCTGGAAGTCGAACTGGTGGCGAGTACAGCACTGGCTGAAGGTGCATGTTTACAGGAAGGCGAGACCACAGTTCCTGCACGTAAGCTGATTGATATCTGTAAGTCCCTTCCTTCAGCGGCATTGGTGGATTTGCATATTACTGAAGATCAGCGCTGTATCCTTAAATCGGGCAACAGCCGTTTTGTACTGGGTACCTTGCCTGCTGATGATTATCCATTACTGAACACTGAAAACACCCAAGGCACGCAAGTAACGGTGACACAGCGTGAACTTAAACGCCTGTTCGAAAAAACTGCTTTTGCCATGGCAGTTCAGGATGTACGTTTTTATCTGACCGGTACTTTGTTGGAAATTGATGCCAATCAGTTGCGTGCTGTGACCACCGATGGCCACCGTCTGGCACTGTGTGAAACAGTGGCTCAATCTACTGCAACACAACCGATTCAGGCGATTGTGCCACGTAAGGCCGTTGCAGAATTACAGCGCCTGCTCAGCGTTGAAGATGAACAATTATCTCTATTGATTGGTCGTGAACTGCTCAATGTGACCATCAAGATGCCAAGCCGTGACAAGGAACAGGCGGATATTACCGTGCGTTTCACCACCAAGCTGATTGATGGTAAGTTCCCGGATTATCGCCGTGTGATTCCACGTGGGGGCGACAAAGTGGTGATGATCGCGCATGACGTATTCAAGCAGTCTTTGCAACGTGTGGCGATTTTAAGTAATGAAAAACTTCGCGGTGTGTTTTTGAACTTCAATGCTGACTCTTTGCAACTTCGTGCCAATAACCCGGAGCAGGATGAAGCGATTGAAGATCTGGCGATTCAATATGTTGATTCACCGCTAGAAATGTCATTTAATGCGCAGTATCTGATTGAAGTCCTCGGTGTGCTGGATGGCGATGATGTGTCAATGACCATGACTGAAGCCAACCAGTCGGTCTTGGTACAGGACCCGGCGCATACGGATCAGACTTATGTCGTCATGCCGATGCGTGTTTAAGTCGCGGCTCTTGATACTCATATAAGACATGCATATTACGCGTTTACATATTGAGCGTGTGCGGAATTTAAAGACGGTTGCTCTCCAAGGATTGCAGCCGTTTAATGTTTTTTATGGCCAGAATGGTTCAGGTAAAACCTCGATTTTAGAGGCGATTCATTTACTGGCTGCTGGTCGTTCTTTCCGTACCCATATCCCTAAAAACTATATCCAGCATGGCGCCCAAGATGCGATTGTGTTTGCACAATCTGCGACTGAAAAAATTGGCATGCAAAAAATGGCCAGTGGGGAGCAACTGATCAAGGTCAATGGTGATCTGGTCGCGACTCAGGGGCAACTGGCCAAACTGTTACCTTTGCAGCTGATTGACCCACAAAGTACTGATATTATCGATCATGGGGCTAAACCACGACGTCAATTGCTCGACTGGTTGATGTTCCACGTGGAACCAAAGTTTTATCATGCCTGGCAATATTATTCTCGTGCGCTGAAACAGCGAAACAGTCTGCTCAAAAGCAAACGGTTTCTGAGTCTGTCTGATCTGGAACCGTGGAACCAGATGCTGAGTGAATATGGTGAAATCCTGCACTCACAACGTGTCGGCATCGTGGAACAATGGAAGCCATTTTTTGAAGATGACCTGAAACAGTTATTACCTGACCTGCAAGTCAGTCTGGAATACAGTCCGGGTTTTCACAGTGAAACCGGCCTGCTAAATGACCTGATCAACCAGCATGAAAAAGACTGTGAGCGACGTTATACCGAATATGGCCCACATCGCGCAGATTTGCGTTTAAAGACCCCGATGGGTGATGCCGATGTGATCCTGTCGCGCGGACAGAAAAAGCTGCTAATGATCGCACTAAAACTGTCGCAAATCGCAATGCTACATTCTTGTAATAAGGAAACTGTGGTATTATTAGATGATGTGACAGCAGAATTAGATTTAACCGCACAACAACGTTTAATTGAGCGATTGAGCCAACTTGGTAGTCAAGTTTTTATTACCACCTTAGACCATGAATCAGTACAAAAGCACTTACATGATTTGTCTATCTCATATCAGTTATTCAGTGTTGAAAACGGTACAGTTCAAGTTGTGCAATAATATTTTTTGAGTTTTACCCATCTTTGGATAGACCTATTTTTCACTAGGGAGAAACCATGAGTTCAGAAGATCAAGCTGCTTCTCAAACAGAACAAACCATTGAAAAGGCTTATGATTCCTCTAGCATCAAGGTATTACGTGGTTTAGACGCAGTACGTAAGCGTCCGGGCATGTACATTGGTGACACAGACGATGGTACAGGCCTGCACCACATGGTGTTCGAAGTAGTCGACAACTCGATTGACGAAGCCTTGGCGGGCCACTGTGATGAAATTATAGTCACCATCCATGAAGATGAATCGGTTTCAGTTTCTGATAATGGTCGTGGTATTCCGACTGACATTCACCCTGAAGAAGGTGTGTCTGCAGCAGAGGTGATTTTAACCATTCTGCATGCCGGTGGTAAGTTCGACGACAACAGTTATAAAGTGTCTGGCGGTCTGCATGGTGTCGGTGTTTCAGTGGTGAATGCGCTGTCTGAAAAACTCGAATTGACCATTCACCGTGCCGGTAAAATTCATGAACAAGAATACCGTCATGGCGATTCTCAATATCCATTAAAAGTAGTGGGCGATACCGATAGAACCGGTACTCGTGTCCGTTTCTGGCCAAGTGCCGAGACGTTCAGTCAGACCATTTTTAATGTTGATATTTTGGCGCGTCGTTTGCGTGAACTGTCGTTCCTGAACGCGGGTGTACGTATTGTGCTGCGTGACGAACGCATTAATGCTGAGCATGTCTTTGATTATGAAGGTGGTCTGTCTGAGTTCGTTAAATATATTAACGAAGGCAAAACTCACCTGAATGATATTTTTCATTTTACTGCTGCGCAGGCTGACAACGGCATTACGGTAGAAGTTGCATTACAGTGGAATGATTCTTATCAGGAAAATGTACGTTGCTTTACCAACAACATCCCGCAAAAGGATGGTGGTACGCATTTGGCCGGTTTCCGTGCTGCGTTGACCCGTGGTTTAAACAACTACATGGACAGCGAAAATATCCTGAAAAAGGAAAAAGTTGCGGTATCGGGTGATGATGCGCGTGAAGGCCTGACTGCCATCGTGTCAGTCAAAGTACCTGATCCAAAATTCTCTTCACAGACCAAAGAAAAACTGGTGTCGAGTGAAGTGAAAACGGCTGTTGAACAGGCCATGAACAAGGCATTTTCTGAATATTTATTGGAAAATCCACAAGCAGCCAAAGCGATTGCTGGCAAGATCATTGATGCAGCACGTGCGCGTGATGCAGCGCGTAAAGCACGCGAAATGACACGTCGTAAGAGTGCGCTGGATATTGCCGGTCTTCCAGGTAAACTGGCCGATTGTCAGGAAAAAGATCCAGCTTTGTCTGAACTGTACCTGGTCGAGGGTGATTCTGCAGGTGGTTCAGCCAAGCAAGGTCGTAACCGTAAAATGCAGGCGATTTTACCGCTGAAAGGTAAGATCCTGAACGTGGAACGTGCCCGTTTTGACCGCATGATTTCCTCTGCTGAAGTTGGTACGCTGATTACCGCACTCGGCTGTGGTATTGGTCGTGAGGAATATAATCCGGACAAACTGCGTTATCATAAAATCATCATCATGACCGATGCTGACGTCGATGGTTCGCATATTCGTACGCTGCTGTTGACCTTCTTCTTCCGTCAAATGCCAGAACTTGTGGAACGTGGTCATATCTATATTGCCCAGCCACCACTGTACAAGCTGAAAAAAGGCAAGCAGGAACAGTACATCAAGGACAATGATGCACTGGAAACTTACCTAATTTCGAATGCGATTGATGAGCTGGAACTGCATATCAGTGCAGAAGCGCCTGCGATTCGTGGTGAAGCACTGGCGAATGTGATTGCTGATTATCAGACTTCCCAGAAGAGCTTGGCACGTTTGACCCAGCGTTATCCTGCGAGTCTGCTTGATGCACTACTTTCACTGGAAGGTTTTAAGCTGGATCAGCTGGAAGACAAAACCTATGTGGAAACATGGGGTGAGAATCTGCGTGCAGCGATTGAAGCCATTCAGCCAACATTACGTCCAGAATTAACCCTGGAGCGTTTTGAAAAAGAACTGGCAGATGGTCAAAAAACTGCAAGCTGGTTGCCACGTATCACGATCTATGTACATAACTTGCCACATAGCTACCTGTTAGACTCAGTACTGTTAGGTTCAAGTGAATATGCACGTTTATTAAAGAATTCAAAGAGCTGGTTTAGTCTGCTTGAAGATGGTGCATATTTGCAAAAAGGCGATCGCAAGATTCAGGTCAGCAATTTCCATCAGGTTTGGCAACATATCTTGCAGGACTCACGTCGTGGCATGATGATCCAGCGCTATAAAGGTCTGGGCGAGATGAATGCGGAACAGTTGTGGGAAACCACCATGGATCCAGACAACCGTAACATGCTGCAAGTGACAGTTACCGATGCGATTGAAGCGGATCGTATGTTCTCTTGCTTGATGGGCGATGACGTAGAACCACGTCGTGCTTTCATTGAAGAAAATGCCTTGAATGCAGATATTGATGCATAACCCTTCAGGATAAAATCAGATATAAAAAAGCGCCTTTCGAGGCGCTTTTTTTAGACCAATTTTTTTACTCATATCCTGTGAGCTAGGCAAAATAAAGTAATTTTGGACCGATTTTTAGATATGGAACGGGTTCATTTAGGTTTTAAAAAGCCAAGTTGAGTAAGCCAAATCGACTCTAAGAAAGGGTTTATGTATAGAGATTACCAACTCGGGAGAATACCTGAAATCTGGAGTGAATCTATCGTTATAAAAATGATCTGCATCAGAACTTCTAAAATAATTTTTGAATAGGAAAGTGAGGTAGAAAGAAGTTCTTTATACGATGAGAAGTTTGCATGCAGTTAACGACACTAGGTGAAAACTGGATCAGTCAAAGTGGTATTTAAAGATGCGTGTAATAAAAACAGATCGAATACTTTAGGTGGATTCGACTAAAAAATAATAAATCGCCTATTCAGAAGATCCAATATCTCAAAAATAAATAAAAAGCTGCTAAAACTAAATTTTAAATTTTCAATAGCTTATAAGAAACTTGGTCTAATACGCTAAATAATACGTGAATAATATTACTTCAAGCATCTAGAAAGCCTGATCAGAGATGTGGATAACTCTAAAGTTATCCATAATTTTTATGTGAATAAGATAGTATTTTTCCGCAAGCTTTAATCCACGTATTAATTCTTTATTTTAAATTCAAATTTGAAATCGATTATCTTGTGGATAAGTGTTTTTAAATTTAAAATAGCATTTTAAATTTAAAGCTAGATTTGGCGATATATTGCTAGTATGACCAGACTACTCCTTGGATTGGTTTTAAAATAAAAAATTATTATAAATTAAATACTTGTAAATATAGTGTAGTTTCTCTAATCATTACCGTGGAACATATTGTTAACTAAAAACTCAAGATGTAGCTAAACTACATAATTGATTTAATAATCAAGTGAACTTTCATTTTTATTTAAAATCATACTTTTATCGATTTTTGCTTAACTTTTTTATTTCTCATTTTTGAGTTATTTCTTGATTTCATTATTGAAAATCGGGCATTTCTTTTATTACTCGATAGAAAAGAGGGAGGGAATCGCTGAAATGATATTGATTAGGAACAAGAAAAAGAGGATTGATAAAATGACGATGAAAAATAAAAAAGCGCCTGACGGCGCTTTTTTTTAATCATATTTATGGTGTTAGAATGACTTTACGACAGTCTTCTTCCTTTTTATCAAAAATACGGTAACCTTCCGCAGCATCTTCCAGTTTCATGCGATGGGTAATAATCAGATCTGGAGACAGATCTCCATTTTCAATATGTTCTAGCAACTGCGGCAAGTAATTATGCACATGGGTTTGTCCCATTTTAAAGGTCAAACCTTTGTCAAAGGCATCACCAAACAGGAAGCCATGAATTGGACCGGCATAAACTCCAGGTACACTCACCACACCGCCGCGACGGACCGCTGCAATACATTGTCTTAGCGCTGAACCACTCGAACCTTCTAATTTCAGGTTGGTCATTACGGTTTCCAGCATGCTACCTTTGGCTTCAAAACCGACCGCATCAATGACGGCATCGACTCCACGATAACCCGTGGTATTTTGAATGATAAATTCAGCGGCATCGACTTCATCAAAATTGACGGGAATTACCCCATAGGTTTGATGCGCGAAACGCAAACGGTAAGGGTGGTGATCGACCATAAAGATCTGCTCGGCACCGAGCATCCGCGCGCAGGCAGCAGCCAGCAGACCGACCGGGCCAGCACCATAAATCGCCACACTGGAACCTCGACCGACTTGGGCATTATTCACTGCTTGCCACGCAGTTGGCAGAATATCGGTCAGGAATAATACTTTTTCATCAGGCAGGGAACCCGGCACTTTAAATGGTCCGACATTGCCCTTGGGAATCCGCACATATTCGGCCTGACCACCTGGTATACCACCATACAGATGGCTAAAGCCAAATAAAGCTGCGCCGGGTGGAATCTGTTTTTTATTCAGGATCGCACCACGACCGCTATTGGTATTTTCACAGGCAGCCATCAGTTCATGTTCACAGAAAAAACAGTGACCGCATGCAATCACAAAGGGAATAATCACCCGGTCACCTTTTTTGACTTCGGTTACTTCTGGGCCGACTTCTTCTACAATTCCCATAAATTCATGGCCGAAAATATCACCGTCTTCAGTGGCCGGAATTTTCCCCCGGTATAAATGCAGATCTGAGCCACAGATGGCGGTGGCTGTCACCCTTAAAATAACGTCATCTGGTTCCTGAATCACTGGATCTGGAACGGATTCAACTCGTACATCTCGAGCACCATGATAGGTAAGAGCACGCATGCGGATTTCCTCTCTCTAGTTCAACATTAAACAGACTCGTAGCAAGGCTGCCAAAAATTAATTAACACTTGTATTAGAGCCTTAGGATGAAACAGTACGCTGTAAATTAATGTATGAAAAACGCTACACGAATGTTTAAAAAATAAACTTATATGGCACTTGCGTAATTCACTACAAAATGTGTCGAATAGGCAGTAGAGAGGAGAATTAAAAAACGATTTAGGAATAGGTGAAAAAATACAGGGGTAGAAATCGAAGAGAAAGCATTAAAAATAGTGAATAAAAAAAGAGATGAACAACGTGGGTCATTCATCTCTTATCCTGAAACTTACTAAAACAGGTTTAAAACGACTGTTCCAGACTTTCCAGTTCCATCATCAGTTCCAGCATTTGCTCTTCGGCTGTTTCCAGTTTGGCTTTGAGCTCGGTTTGCTCATTCATCAGTTTCAGCAAATCATTTTTACGTGATGCTTCGTATAAAGCACTGTCACCCAGCAAGCTTTCAATTTCAGCCAGTCGTGGCTGCAGTTTGGCCATCTGTGCTTCGCATTTTTCAATATTCTTGCGAATCGGACGACTTAGTTCCCGCTGGCGAGCAGCTTCCTTACGTTGTGCTTCCTTGTCCAGTTTGGAAATGGTGGGTTTGACTTCGACTTGGGATTTCACCGGTTCTGCTGGCTTCTGTCCATTTTTGATCATTTCAATACGGGCTTGGCGTAACCAGTCAGCATAGGCGGTGAGATCGCCGTCAAATTCTCGGCATTGACCATTATGTACCAGTAGCAGTTCGTCACAGACACTGGCGATGAGCTGACGTTCATGCGAAACCAGAACCACCGCGCCTTGGAAATCTTGCAAGGCCATGGTCAGTGCATGACGCATATCGAGGTCTAAATGGTTGGTCGGCTCATCCAGAATCAGTACATTCGGACGCTGCCAAACAATCAGCGCTAGGGCCAAACGTGCACGTTCACCACCCGAAAAACTTTCACTCGGCGTATCCATACGTTCGCCACTAAAACCGAAACTACCCAAGAAAGAACGCAGGCTGGCTTCACTGATTTTTTTATCGGCAATACGTGCCAGCTGTAACATCGGACTGGCATTACCATCCAGTGCATCCATCTGATGCTGGGCAAAATAACCAATATTCAGTAGCTCTGAATCTTTACGCAGGCCCTGAATCAGTTTCAGGTCACCGACCAGCGATTTAATCAGCGTGGATTTACCTGCACCATTCATCCCGAGTAACCCGATCCGGCTGTTGGGCGTGATCTGTAAATTTACATTGGTAACAATCAGCTTGTCGCCATAACCAATATCGGCATGTTCCAGTTGCAATAACGGCGAACTCATTTTGGTCGGTTCGCGGAAACTGAAAGTAAATGGTGTATCGACATGGGCAGCAGATAGTTCCTGCATACGTTCCAGCTGTTTGATCCGGCTCTGTGCCTGTTTGGCTTTGGTCGCTTGTGCTTTAAAACGGTCAATATATTTTTGCAGATGCGCGCGGGTTTCCAGCTGCTTTTCATACGCCTGTTGCTGCTGCGCCAGACGTTCACTACGGGTACGCTCGAAAGTCGAATAGTTACCAGTATATAAAATGAGTTCCTGATTTTCGATATGTAAAATATGGTCGGTAATCGCATCGAGGAAGTCCCGGTCATGCGAAATCAGCACCAAGGTGCCTTCATAGGCTTTCAGCCAGTCTTCTAGCCAGAGAATCGCATCCAAGTCCAGATGGTTGGTTGGTTCATCGAGGAGCAGTAAGTCCGAGCGGCTCATCAGGGTACGCGCCAAGTTTAAACGCATACGCCAGCCACCGGAAAAACTTGAAACATCTAGTTGTGATTGATGTTCAAAGAAGCCCAGACCGGCCATCAGCTGTGAGGCTTTGGCAGGAGCTGAATAACCGGAAATTTCATCAAAACGGCCATATAAATGAGCCAGTTCTGCATCATCCAGTTGATCCGGCTGATCGAGTTTCTGCTGAATATCCCAGTATTCTTCATCGCCCGACAATACGAAATCAATCGCTTTCATATTCAGTGCTTTGATTTCCTGAGCCATATGCGCCACGGTCCATACCGCAGGTCGGGTCAGTGAACCGGTGTCCGATTCCATGCCGCCCAGCAAGGCTGAAAACAGGGTAGATTTTCCAGCACCATTGACACCGGTTAGGCCAATTTTCCATCCTGGGTGTAACTGCATCGACGCTTTTTGAAATAAAACACGTCCACCGCGACGTATAGATAACTGGTCTAACTGAATCATTGAGAAATCAAAGCTAAGAAATAAGATGCGCCTATTCTAAAGGAAAGCCCTGTGAAAATGAAAAATCTTACCGTTTTTGCTGAAATGAGTGTGCTTTTCACCTCTGTCAATTGATCTAGGGTGGACGCATAAGTTGAGTAAAAGCTCTATTTTATGCATGAACAGTGGTTTATAGTTCAGGCTGATGGAGCAAAAAATATCATAGAGTCAAATAAAAATGAAAAAGGGATGTTTAATTTTATCGGCACTGGGCATTTTGGTGTCGACTTCAACTCAAGCCAGAGTGAATGTCTGTGTTTTTGATTTACTGGGGAAATCTGGTGAGTCTTACAAACTGCTGGAGGAATGGGCGCTGGCAGCAAAAGGCTGGGGTGCCGAAATTCAGCTAAGCGCTTATCAGGATGAAGCCAAGGTCGATCAGGACGTCAAAGCCGGAAAATGTGATGCCTTCTATATGACCTCAATGCGTGCCCGGGCTTATAACAAATTTGCTGGATCGATTGATGCAATTGGCGGCGTGCCGAATAATGACATTGCCATGAAAGCCATCAGCTATGTACTGGATAAACGCAATAGCAAACGCCTGATCACCCAGATTGGCAAAGAAAAATTCGAAGTGGCGGGTATTGGTCAGATTGGCCCAGCCTATATTTTTGTTCGTGATCGTACTCTAAATAAACTGGAACAGGTCAAAGGCAAGAAATTTGCCGTGCTGCATTATGACTATGCGCAAAAAATCATGGTCGACCGGATTGAAGCAGTACCGGTCATGTCGGAAATTTCCAATTTTATTCGCAAGTTTAATCAGGGCGAAGTGGATATTGTCGCTGCACCGGCTTATGCATTTAAACCGCTGGAATTACAGAAAGGACTAGGCCGTCAAGGCGCAATGATTAATTTTCCGGTGATTAATGTCACTGCTGATCTGATTATTCGTCAGGAAAAGTTTCCGGCAAGCTTTGCCGCACAATCCCGAAACTGGTTTGTGAAACAGTTACCGCGCAGCTTTGCCATGGTCAAGCGCATGGAAGCTGAGATTCCAAGCAAATATATTCTGAATCTAAGCCGTGAAGATCGTGTGGCCTACCAAAAGATTCTGCGTGATGGGCGGATCGATTTAACCCGGCAGGGAATTTATGATCAGGGCATGATGAACGTATTGAAACGCGCGCGTTGTACAGTTGAACGAACTAATTTTGAATGTTCGATTGGTGGCGAATAAATCTGAAATCATGTATATCTTTGTAACTATATCTGGGTAAATGTAATTATAAGAAAGCAGTTTTAAATATTAAGATATTGATATTTAAATATATATTTAAAAATAACTTAGGCAACTATTGCTGATTTATCTTTATAGGCCAAAATGCCGGTTTTAAATGGAGTAAATGCTCTATTTTTTTTAATTAAACTTGCTTAATATTTGTCCCGTGTACGGACACTCAGCGAATAACAAGATTTCAAAGGATAACTACAATGAAAAAAACACTCTTATCATTGGCTGCATTCTCTGCATTTGGTTTTGCAAGTGCGGCGCATGCAGAAAAAGTCGATATCTGTGTGTTTGACTTACTGGGTAAATCCGGTGAGTCTTTCCAGATGGCGCAAGAATGGGCACTGGCTGCAAAAGGCTGGGGCGCAGAAATCAATCTGATTGCCCGTCAGGATGAAGCGGTTGCCGACAATGACTTCAAGGCCGGTAAATGTGATGGTGTGTTTATGACCGCCATGCGTGCCCGTCAATACAATAAATTTGCCGGTTCTATTGATGCACTGGGCGGTGCACCAAGTAATGCCATTGCCCAGCGTGCGATCAGTTTTGCTCTGGACAAACGTAATGCAGCGAAAATGGTCAGTAATATGGGCGGCAAAAAATACGAAATTGCCGGTATTTCCCCGCTGGGTTCGGCATTTATTTTTGTTCGTGACAAGAATATCAATTCGATTGAAAAAGCCGCAGGGAAGAAATTCGCCGTACTCGGCTATGACGATGCCCAGAAAATCATGGTACAGCGCGTCGGTGCGCAGGCAGTGATCTCCGATGTTTCTAACTTTGTCGCCAAATTTAACAATGGTCAGGTGGATATGGTCGGTGCACCTGCTTATGCCTACAAGCCATTAGAAATCTATAAAGGTCTGGGTAATAACGGCGCAATGTTTAATTTCCCGGTACTGCATGTCACCTCTGATTTTGTGATTCGTCCGGAAAAATTCCCCGCAGGTTTTGGACAAAAATCGCGTGACTGGTTTATCAAAAACCTGCCAAAGAGCATGGGGATGATCAGCCGTCTGGAAGCGGGTATTCCGTCGAAATATAAAATGAATCTGAGCGCTGAAGATAAAACCAAGTATCAGAAAATGTTACGTGATGGCCGGATGGAGATGACCAAACGCGGAATCTATGATGCCAGCATGATGTCGGTCTTAAAACGTGCACGCTGTTCTGTCGATAAAGCCAACTTTGAATGTTCACTTTCTGGTGAATAATTTGATTTTTAAAGAAAAAAGCTTAGATTGATCTAAGCTTTTTTTATGGCCGAACCAGGTCAGATCTGCCATTGTGCAGCGAATAAAATAGCTTAAGCTTGATCTAAATATTAAATTCGCATGTTTTATATAAAAAATAATCACATGTAATTAAAACTGCAATAACAAAAACAAGCAATAAGGAAATGAGGATGATGCATAGAGGATGGAAAGCACTGGCATTGGCTACGGCGACACTGGCTGTTTCAGGTCTGGCCCAAGCCAAACAGGTGATTTGCGTATTTGATCTGGTCGGTAAAAACGGTGATGTCTATAGTGTGATGAAAGACTATCAGTTGGCGGCCAAAAACTGGGGTGCAGATGTCGAACTGCGGGTCAATACCAATGAAGCAGTGGTCGCAGAAGATTTTAAAGCCGGGAAGTGTGACGGCATTAGTGTGACTGGAATGCGTGGCCGTCAATTTAACAAGTTTACCGGTTCTCTGGATGCAATCGGGGCTATTACCGATCTGAATCTGGCGGTTAAAGTCATGCAGGGCTTGGCCAGTCCCACCTTCGCCAAACAAATGTTGCAAGGTAAATATGAAATTGTTGGAGTGATTCCGGTAGGTGATGCTTTTCTGTTAGTGAATGACCGCAGTATCAATACCGTTGCCAAAGCAGCAGGCAAGAAAATTGCGGTACTAAGCCATGACGAAGCACAAAAAATCATGGTACAGCAGGTCGGTGCACAAGCAGTGAGTGCCGAAATTAGCAATTTTGCCAGTATGTTTAACAATGGTCAGGTGGATATTATCGGTGCACCAGCTGCGGCATTTAAGCCTTTAGAATTACATAAGGGGTTAGGTAGTAAAGGTGCTATTGTGAATTATCCGGTATTGCAGGTTACCGGTAATATTATTATCCGTCCCGATAAATTCCCGGCCGGATATGGACAAAAATCACGTGAATGGGTCAAGAGCCAGTTACCGCGTGCCTTTGGTATTTTGGGGAAAATGAAATCAGATATTCCATCAAAATACTGGATGGATATTCCTGCGGCAGATAAACCGGGTTATCAAAAAATGATGCGGGATTCCCGAATTGACCTGACTAAACGCGGCGTTTATGACAAACGTATGATGAAATTGCTGTGGCAATTTCGTTGTAAACAGAATCCGACAAACTTTGAATGTGCCTTACAGGATGAGAACTACAAATAATCCTGATAAAATTACTCTGATTTGACTTTTAATCTGTAGAGACTGACCATATATTGAGTGTGCTATACTTAAATATGGTCTTTTCTTTTTAAAGACATTCCATTCAACAGAGGAATCCGCCATGAATGCCCAAGCGCTTGTGCTCACCGACAATGCCGCAAATAAAGTACGCCAGTTGCGTGACAGTGAAGGTAACCAAGACTTAATGCTCCGTGTCTATGTGACCGGTGGCGGCTGTTCAGGTTTCTCTTATGGCTTTAACTTTGCGGAAAGCCAGAATGAAGATGATGCAGAATTTGCCAATGGTGATGTTAAAGTCTTAGTCGATTCATTGAGTTATCAATATCTGGTCGGTTCAGTTGTAGATTATTTAGAAGGTCTGGAAGGTTCACGTTTCGTGGTACAAAACCCGAATGCGACCACGACCTGTGGTTGTGGATCTTCATTCTCGATCTAAATCCATGCACAAAAAAAGTCCTCTCAATGAGGACTTTTTTATATCTGGAGGAAAGTTTAGCTATCCAGTTTTACCGCTTCAAGCAGATCAAAGATTACAGTAGTAACATCCTGACTCAACTCGCGGTTATTGAAAATTTCATAGGCGCTAATGGTAATGTCGGTATCGCTTGGCAACAGACGCTGTTCTTCTTCGATCAGGTCATTGATCGGCAATAAAGTCTGTTTGATTTCCAGATGCAGAATATCTTTATATTCCAGATTTTCATCGTCGAGTTCAATCAGTTGTTCATTGAAATAAGGCAGCAAAATCGAATGAAGATAGGGTTGGATGTCCTCGATATCAAAGATTTCGATATCACGGGTTTCATCAATCGTACTAATGTGGTCATTTACTTCAATTAAAATATGGTAGTAACTCACACGAATCTCCAAAGATGGCCTGAACAATGTAGCCAATCACAATAACATGAAATCAGAATAGAGTGTTTTTTATAATACTTATACACTTAAATTAATTAGGGAATTCAAGCTGATCACTTAACGGTTATAAAGCAAGGTCTTGTCTGCAGGTCGCAGCTGGAAGTGTTGCAGATTCTGTTTACCCAGCACCGGATACATCAGTGCTTCCGGGTCATTATGGTGATACAGCCCCAAGGCATGTCCGAGTTCATGTGCCAGAGTCAGACGGAGATCATCTTCTGCATCAAACTGATAGACATGAATTTGATCACCCATAAACACGCCTTTATGAAATTCGCGGGCAGGGAAACGCTGTTGGGCTTGAATGATATTCTGCTGATGGTTTTGCAGACCATGTTGATGCATGGAAACATTCATATTAAAGGAACTTTGCTGTTCCTGAAGGTACTGAAGTTCCCGTTGAAAACTTTCCGATTTGCGCTGTAAAGCCAAAACCTCATATTCAATCTGCTCATGTTCATAAGCAGATAAATTTGGCTGACGGCGTCGTTGCTGTAAGGCCTGAAATTCACTATTCATCTGATCTCTTTGCTGGATCAGGCGTTGCTGCTGACTTTCCAGATGCTGATGGGATGCTTCCAGATTTTTGACCTGACGTTGATACTTGGCGTCATCTGCCAGCAACTGTTTTTCGACTTTCTTCAAGGCATCATAGTCTTGCTGGCGTTGATCATAGATCAGGTGAATACTCAGCCTGGCATTTTCATCATAGACCATCAAATCATCACGATTGCTTCCCTGATGCCAGATTTCGATCGCTTCCTTGCTCAGTTGAATGACTTGATCTTTACTTAGTCCAAAGCCTGAATCGACCTGATCAATTCGGAAACGTAAGCGTGTATCGAAAGGATGCGTCAAGCGATCAGCCAGCGAGTTATAGCGCAGTTGAGGATGGGTTTGGGCCTGCATATGTAGATAGGCAGACATGATCAATCCCACTACGAGCAGACAGAGCAGAAGACGCATATTTTTTATTTAAATGTCTATTTTTTAAAAATATAGCTTAATTTTAATGCCTTTCCCATGCTTATTTGCATCATCCTTCAGCTTTTGGATAAAGCCCTAATTCGGCCAAAGCCTGCTGCAAAATTTCAAGGCGGATCGCCGGATCCATACCATTTCGCATCTGCATATTCAGTGAAAATGCCACGATCTCGGCTTGCGGTGTTTCAACCCAGCCGGTGAGCCAGCCGACTTGCGGTTCCACATCCATGCCCCAACCGGATTTGACATATAGTCGATAAGCTTTCCGCTCCTGTAAAAATAACATGGCTTTGACTTGTTGCTGGACTTGAGGATCAAAGGCCAGTTGCTCTCGGGCCAACGCAGAAACAAATTGGACTTCCTGTTTTGGAGTAACTTTCAAAGGGCCTACCAACCAGAAGTTATCGACCTGTTGACCAATCTGCTGATTACCAAATTGGATGCGTTGTACTTCCTGTTGCATCAATTCAAGGCCAATGCGACGTGCCAGTTCCTGATACACGGGTACAGCAGAAGCTTGCATGGCTTCGCCGAGAGTCATGTCTTTTTCCCAGGCTGCAAAACTGCGTTTCTTGCCATCCCATTTAAAAATTTCATTGGTTGTGGCTTTGCCATGTTGCAGGCCAATCAGGGCATTGAGCATTTTAAAAGTAGAGGCGGGAACATATTCGGTATCTGCACGGCTTAAATCATTACCATAAACCTGTATCTGTTGACCACGCTGAATCACTAGAACACCCGCGCTTTGCGCCTGATCAAATAATTGGGCAATGGCTTGAGTCGATTGAGTCGAAGTGCTTTGAGATAGGAGAGATGAAACGGGCAGGCTACACGCTGTCAGGCCCAAGCAACTAAGTAAAGGCAGCAAAATTAGAATTTTCATGGGTTCAGGGTATTTTAATGTTGGATTTAACTTAAACAGCTTTTCCTGAAAATACGATCAAATTTTAGTAATTTTTATTTTATTCTTTTAAGTCGAGACATAAAAAAACCGCGCTTTCGCGCGGTTTTTTCAGTTAAAGCGACAAATTATTTTTTGTCATCTTTCACTTCAGTGAACTCAGCATCTACAACGCCGTCGTCCGCTTTTTGAGATTGACCTTCGCCGCCTTGGAATGCATTCGGGTCAAAACCTTGCGCACCACCTTGGCCTTGAGCAGCTTCATATGCACGTTGTGTAATTGGCATGATGATATTTTGCAGCGCTTCAGTTTTCGCTTTGATTTCTTCAACGTCATTTTCTTTAGTTGCAGCTTCAAGCTCAGAAACCGCCGTTTCAACAGCAGTTTTTTCGTCAGCTGTTACTTGTTCACCAAGATCTTTCACTGCTTTTTGTGAAGAAGCAACTAAAGCATCCGCTTCGTTGCGTGCTTTTGCAAGCTCTTCAAATTTACGGTCTTCTTCAGCATTCGCTTCAGCATCTTTGATCATTGCTTCGATTTCAGCATCAGACAAACCTGAGTTTGCTTTAATCTGGATCGATTGCTCTTTACCAGTGCTCTTGTCTTTCGCAGATACTTTCAAGATACCATCAGCATTGATGTCGAAAGATACTTCAATTTGTGGCACACCACGTGGCGCAGGTGGGATGTCGCCTAACTGGAAGTTACCCAACAATTTGTTTTGCTGCGCCATTTTACGTTCACCTTGGTAAACTGAAATGTCTACAGCAGGCTGGTTGTCCGCAGCGGTTGAGAACACTTGAGATTTCTTCGCAGGAATCGTGGTGTTTTTCTCGATGATTGCAGTCAACACGCCGCCCATGGTTTCAATACCAAGTGTCAACGGAGTTACGTCAAGTAGAAGTACGTCAGTTTTGTCACCTGAAAGTACCGCACCTTGAATCGCAGCACCCATTGCGACTGCTTCATCAGGGTTTACGTCTTTACGTGGCTCTTTACCGAAGAACTCTTGAACCTTTTGTTGAACCATTGGCATACGAGACTGACCACCTACCAGGATCACGTCAGAGATGTCAGAAGTAGAAAGACCTGCATCTTTAAGCGCAATACGGCAAGGTTCAATGGTACGCGCAACCAGGTCAGCAACCAGACCTTCAAGTTTTGCACGTGTTACGTTGATCACTAAGTGTTTAGGACCAGTCGCATCAGCAGTGATGTATGGAAGGTTGATTTCAGTTGCATTTGAAGAAGAAAGCTCGATTTTCGCTTTCTCCGCAGCTTCTTTTAAACGCTGTAACGCCAGTGGATCTTGTTTCAGGTTAAAGTTTTGTTCTTTCTTGAACTCTTCAACCAGGAACTCGATTAACGCGTTATCGAAGTCTTCACCACCTAGGAACGTATCACCGTTAGTCGACAATACTTCGATTTGCTGGTCACCATCAAGGTCAGCAATTTCAATGATTGAAACGTCGAAAGTACCACCACCCAAGTCGTAAACCGCGATTTTACGGTCGCCTTCTTTCTTGTCCATACCGAACGCAAGTGCCGCAGCAGTTGGCTCGTTGATGATACGTTTAACTTCTAAACCTGCAATTTTACCTGCATCTTTAGTTGCTTGACGTTGTGCATCGTTGAAGTAAGCAGGAACAGTAATAACAGCTTCAGTTACGGTTTCGCCCAGGTAATCTTCAGCAGTTTTCTTCATCTTTTTCAAGATTTCAGCAGAAACCTGTTGTGGCGCCAATTTTTTGTCGTTGACATCAACCCAAGCATCACCGTTGTCTGCTTTGATGATTTTGTAAGGAACTAAACCGATATCTTTTTGTACCGCTTGGTCTTCATAACGACGACCGATCAAACGTTTGATCGCGAACAATGTGTTTTTCGGATTTGTTACTGCTTGACGCTTTGCAGATTGACCTACCAGAATTTCGCCATCTTTATAGGCAATAATAGATGGAGTGGTACGTGCGCCTTCAGCGTTTTCGATTACTTTAACTTTGTCGCCTTCAAGTACTGCAACACATGAGTTTGTAGTACCTAAGTCAATACCAATGATTTTAGCCATTTGGATGTTTCCTCTAAAATTTTTTTGTGATTTACACTTGTTATCCGATATGAGAGCCGTTCGATTTTTTTCAAGTAAATTTTTTGAAAAATTTCACAAACTCCCGAAATTATTTGGCTTAAGCGCCGACCATCACCATAGCAGGACGCAATAAGCGACTGTTGAGCGTGTAGCCCTTTTGCAAAACAGTCCCAATTTCATTGGCTTTGGCATTTGGATCAATCCCGACTGCCTGGTGCAGGTCAGCATTGAAACCGTTGTTGGTGTCTACTGCCACAACCCCGAATTTCTCCAAGGTATGCAATAACGATTTAAGGGTCAGTTCAACGCCTTCACGCAATGGTGTTTGCTCTTCACCTGCAGCCACAATGGCACGCTCCAGATTGTCGACTGTTTCTAGAAGCTCTTTAGAGAACTTTTCCAGAACCGTATCTTTATGCTTTTCAGATTCACGCTGAATACGTTCAACACTTTTTTGTGCTTCATAGACTGCATTGGCGGTACGGGCTTTTTCTAACTTTAAATCACCTTCAAGCTGCGCAATCTGCTCTTGTAAAGACTCAACGGAAACTTCAGCCTGCTCGGTTTCAGCTTGAGTTTGCGCTGTATCTTGTTCCGCTTGCTCTTGCTCAAGTTGTTGAGCTTGCTCGTTTTGCTCAGTCGCCATTGATTTACTCCGTTTAAATGGGTTCTTAAACATGTACAGTCCTTAGGCCTCAGTGTTCACTGCGTTTATGCTGAACTGCCATGGTTGTGAAGTTCTTGATTACCTAAAGAAATCGGGGCAGGGTGTAAAAATTCAAGCGTCGACCCAGATTAAATTTAAGATTTATACAAAATACTGAATCCAGCGGATAGCAGAACAAGCTATTCAGAACACAACAGCAGGATAGGATGAGAATAAAATACACGGACATCAGCAGCGATGAATCCGAATTTTGAACTGAATAGATTCAATTCGCGACTAAATCTAAGAATTAAGTATTTGAATATAAACATAAAAAATGAATAATCGTATTTTTGAATCAAATTAATAATTTTAATCCGTTTTAAGTATTGGTAAAAAAATTGCATCATACTTCTATTAACAGCGACCTTGTTCAGAGGAGAGAGCCGAACCGGGTTGCTGTTGCCCTATTTTAGAATTGCTTTTTTCAAGCTGAGTATCCCCAAAACTCAGCTTTTTTTTGCCTGTTTATTTATTAGACATAAAAACGATTAATATCTAAGCAATAAAGTCTTTCACAATAGATGAACTTTTGATTAATATTTATTCCAGATTCTATCGCTGTAGTTTCTTCTTATTTTGAAATGTGTTTTCGTGGCTTATCCTGTTCTCTAGATAAGCCTTTTTTTGTCCAGAATTTACCTTTTTTGAATTTGTTGGAATCAGTCGTCTCTATTTTAGCGGTTTGTAAGATAAAACTTACAGCTTGGATAGTGAATGTCCGCTTCATGAGAGCAAGTTGATTCGATAGGATAATTTGTGTAGAGAACAGGATGTTCTGGTTGAATTGCTGAGAAGCATAAGCGAAGTGGAAGTTCGTTTAACATAACCCTCTGCAAAGGCCCTAAAGAAATTTTCTTTAGGGTCTTTGTCTATCTGGCAGCTACCTTTTTCATTAAAAAAGCCCAGTCTGGGCTTTTAATAGAGAGGGTGATTCAAGTCTTAGTCACGACGATCCCGTGAACGTTGTTCCTGATGGCGTCGGTTGTCATTCCAGCGTTGATTAGAACGATTTTGCTGGACTTTTTTACTGCGCTGATCTGTTGCACGTTTACGCTCCAGATCCTGACGACGCTTGCGTTCTGCTTCTGCCTGTTTTTGCCGTTGCGTCATGATATTTTTACGTTGCTGTTCATGGCGCTGCCGTTCCAGTTGGCTTTTACGTCGATCAAGCTCTAACTTTCTTTTACGATCCTGCTCCCAATTGCGACGTTGTAATTCCTGTTTACGTCGATCGAGTTCAATACGTTTGTGTTGCTGTTCATATTCCCAGCGTTGCCGCTCATAGCGACGATCTTGTTCATAATGCCGGTCCAGTTCATAGCGACGGTCATAACGCTGATCATAGCGGCCGTCATAATAGCCACCATCTTCAGGAAATGCGACGCAGCCTACAGCTAAAAATGCAGTCGCCAAAGACAGAGCTATAATTTTTCTAGCCATAGGCATCCTCCCGATTTGTAATAAAAAATATACTTAAGCTCGCAAAAGTACGTCAAAAATAACCTTTAAACGGTCAATGATATCTTTTATAAATGAGGGTAACGTATCGAGTAGAAGCTATATGTACATTGATATTAAGACTTATATAAGAATATGGTCACTGAAACACTAATCGTGTAGAAACTATGAAGAATTAAGAGAATAAGGACTAAAAATAATGACTGTGAATCCTCCGGTTCTGAAAAGTGTGATGGAAAAGGGACAAGGGACGGCAGCGCGTATGCTGGACCGCTTACCTGGCATTGCACAGGAAGCATTGGTCAAGGCTCTGGATTATCCTCATGTTTATCCTGATTTAGATCCATTGGTTAAATGCCTGATGGCCATCCAGATAAAACAGGGGCATAGCAGTTTTATTAGTGAGGATCTGGCTCATTCGCGCACATTGTTTGATGCACGTATGAAAGCCATCCGGGCTAGACCGACCGCGGTCAAATTTGTTGAAGAGCTCCGCCTTCCTCTACAGAGTGGCAGCATCTTTGCCCGGCATTATCATCCAGCTCCACAAAAGAAGTTGCCGATGGTGATTTTTTATCATGGCGGTGCATTTATGGTGGGCGGTCTGGACAGCCATGATGAATTCTGTCGCTTGCTGGCAGTACATGCCAAAGTACAGGTGCTAAGCGTAGCTTATCCGCTGACGCCAGAATTTAGCCCCTTGCAGATGGTACAAGTCTGTGAAGATGCCTTGGCGTGGGCACATCAGCATAGCAAGCAGCTAAAAGTCTATAAAAACCGGATTGCCGTGGCAGGGGACAGTGCGGGTGGAAATCTGGCTACTGTCGTGGCACAGCGCAGTGCAGGCAAATCTTATGCTGCACGAGCGCAGCTTTTGCTTTATCCGGCGGTCGACTTTAAAAGCCGCCATCCTTCTTTCTATGCCTATAAAGATGGACTGGTACTTTCAGAGCAGGATATTGATCTGGTGACCTTAATGTATGCCCAAACCCATCAGATTGAACTGGATGATCCGCTGATTTCACCGACCTATGGTGAATTGCAAAACTTGCCGCCAAGTTATGTGATTACAGCACGTCATGATGTCCTGCATGATGAGGGTTCAATCTATGCACACAAGTTGCGTCAGAATGGTGTAGCTGTTCATTATGATGAATATACCGATCAGGCCCATGGTTTTATCAACCTGACCCCGATCTCCCGCCGTGCCAAAAAATATGTGATTGAGATCAGCAAGAACTTCCGCAAATTCTGGGACAAAAATAGTTAAATCGAAAGCATAAATGCAAAAAGGTGTTTCTCATGAAACACCTTTTTTTATAGATAGGTTTTTATCAGTTCTTATACTTTGCTGCTGATCTGCGCTTCAGGAAAGATCAGATTGAATTTGGGGACATAAAAGCTTTGCAGCAATTTGGCTTTGGAAAAGTCTGGAAATATATTCTCGGCATCTTGCCATTCTACTTGCGAGAGTTTGGAGAGGTGACCGCGAAACTGTGGACTAAACTGAAAACGCTGGCCTTTCCAGGCTTGCTGGATTTTCAACATAGACGCTGGAATATGATGACTATTAATATAGAACTGGCGTGCAGATTTGGTTTTCTTCAGCCGAATCGTCATATGCTGGTTCTGGTGTTGAATCTGACACAGTACTTCCTGATCCTTTTCCTGCCATTCAAATTGCGCATGTTCTTTGGGAATGCCCCATAAATGCTGACCGTGTACCACAGACTCATGGGTAGACACATAAATTTTAGGAATCGAGCTGAGGCGCCGTTTACTAATTAAAGGATGATCCAGAATCAGTAACTCTTCATAAGGGCCAATCGGCGAAGTGTGATAACGCACCAATAAGACTTGGACCATACGACCCAGCGGAGAAGGCGCAATACGGAACTGTTTCGCTTGCTCAATAAAGCTTGGGGTCAGCCAATAATTCAGAATAAAACCCTCACCCTGCAAATGCCAAGGTGGAAACTGGTGGATATTTTGCTCCTGTAATAATGCATGCTTCATTCTTATTCTCTTGTCTTTAGTCGGCAGGTCACTGCATTATGAGTTATAAAAGATTAATATATAGTCATTCACAACCATTACTTCTAAGTAGATGAGTTAATAAATGTTAAAGAAATCATTATGTGTCATCGCACTTGCTGCGGTCAGTCTACCAAGCTTCGCTGCAAATACGATTATTGAGATGAAGACTTCATCTGGAAATATTGAAATTGAACTCTTCAATGACAAAGCTCCAATCTCGGCAAAGAACTTCGAAAGCTATGTAAAGAGCAACTTCTATAAGGACACGATTTTTCACCGCGTCATTCCAGGCTTTATGGTGCAGGGTGGTGGCTTTGATGTGAACATGCAAGAAAAAGCCAATACTCAAGCACCCATTAAAAATGAATCATCGAATGGTCTGCAAAATAAACGCGGTACTTTAGCCATGGCGCGTACCAATCAGCCGGATTCTGCCCGAGCACAATTCTTTGTGAACCTGGTCGATAATGATTTCCTGGATCGTTCTGCTAGAAATGCCGGCTATGCGGTATTTGGTAAGGTCACTAAAGGTATGGATATCGTCGATCAGATTGCTAAAGTACCGACCCGAAACTATGGAATGCATCAAAATGTGCCGGTGAACCCTGTAAAAATCACCAGTGTGACGATTAAAGCACCAGTCGTGAAAAACTAGGCATAGAATAAAGCAGAAATATTTAATTTATATTTCTGTTTTAAAAATATGTACTTATGTAATGAATTGTATGGAATTGAACCAATTTGGTGCATAAAAATAAAACACTCGTGATTCCTGTGCGTTAAAAGCGCTTGCACGTGTAAGAAATTGCCCTATAATGAGCACATACCGACGAGATAGACGGAAACGAACGAAGCAGAATGGCGGAGTTGTTGAGTTTATCGAAGTCCAGCTTCTGGCACTGACGAGGTGTTG
>NZ_JAMXXO010000019.1:0-59228 GCF_024129115.1 Acinetobacter lwoffii | reverse complement strand
ACTAAGTCACTGTTTTATCAGAAGTTTTAATCTTCATCACCGCCGATGGATGTGCATTCTACAGGATTCCCAACCCAATACAACCCCTATTCTTAAATAATTCAGCAAAAATATCACGACTGTTTATTTATTCTACAAAAATCGCACTTTTCTTCATTTCTTGAGCAGTAAAGGGACTGAATTGGATAAATGACTTAATCTTTTTTCTGTTTTATTCTGTTCCTGAAAGCGTAAAGGCCGACAATCTATGTATTCACAATAGCCCCCTTCCCCACTTTCGGTTTCTTCATTTATTTTCACTTGATAACTAAAACTTCCTACATAGCCCGCTGCCAGACCAAATTTAAAATCTCCACGACTTTGCCCTTGTACCCAGATACAAGTACCGTCTGCATTTTCATAACACCATTCAAATTCGCGCGGCAAATACATACTCTGCCCATTAGGTGTCGTGACACGCGGATAAACACGATGAACTTTAAAATAAACTTTGCGATCGAACATTTGGGTCCGCATGTTTTTTAAATCACGCAGATAGATCCGCGACTGAACAATACGATTAAAACCATCCCGAATTTGCGCCAACAACAGTTGCCGGTTTTCACTAAGATTAATAATTTGATAAGTCAGGAAGGCCAAAGGCAGATAAGGAAAGTTAAAACTTCGCGCGTATTCAAAGCTTCCCAGACCATCAATCGTATATTGCTGCGCTTTATAGTTCACCGTTCCCTGACAATGACATAGCAAAGACCAGTGATCTGCCAAGGAAAACCGCATTTTGGTAAAATGAGAAATCAGTTGAATAGTTTGAATATTTAAATCCAAACTGAGCTCCGAGTCAGAACGTTGCAAACGAAAATTTGGGAAATTTCCGCTCAATTGCTCCCGATCCAGAAACTGAAACAGACCCGATTTAAAATGACAGTCCTGCTTGACCGAGTAGTGATGTAATTGCCCCACCATATGCGGACTCGAACTGCAAATCACGGTGGCGGTATCTAAGGCTGTGGTTTCGATTGCGCTCGGGTTTGACAGCATGGGTGCATTGGGTTGCCCGATAATACTCATAAAGTTTAAATAATAGAGCGGTGCCGGGAGCCCGGGGATCATCAAACCTTGATGAATAATTTTATATTTTGAGGTAGGACCATGATAGGCGGGATAGCGCGAAACAGCAGGAGTCTGATTTAGCTGTTTCGAACGATCTAGAAAATCTTGAAGAAACCGCATCTCAGACTCCTTATATTTTTATAATGTACTCGATCTTTTTGCCATAAAGGTGGTCACAAAACCAGACAAGGCATAGAGAATAGAAATGACCAGAATGCCGACAGGAATATTATAAGTCATCGCTGCAAAGACGAATACGGCAATTGGTAGGACAAAAAATGGAACCCGTTTACGTTCTACAGTTTTAAATGAATAGTATTTGATATTGGAAATCATCAACAAGCCCACCGCAATAATGACCACTGCATTAATGACCTGAAGAGAAGGTTCACGAATATCAAAGATTTCTGGAAAATCCAGACCGACCCAGACCAATGATACAATCATGATGGCAGCCAGAGGACTTGCGACACCGATAAAATAACGTTTATCGACCACACCAATCTGCACATTGAAACGTGCCAGACGGAACGCAGCACATGCGGTATAGACAAAACAGGCTGCCAGACCAATACGGCCCAAATCACTCAAGCCCCAGCTATACATCAAAATAGCGGGAGCTACGCCAAAAGCCAGCATGTCAGAAAGCGAGTCAAATTGTTCACCGAACGGACTTTGTGCACCAATAGCACGTGCCACACGTCCATCCAGTCCATCCAGTAATGCCGCAATAAAAATCGCATAAATAGCTTGCTGAAAATCACCATTCATACTGGCAATAATCGAGTAGAAACCTGACAACAACGCTGCCGTTGTAATCAGGTTCGGCCATAGATAGATGCCTCGACGCTTAACTTTTTGCCCTTCCTGGGTATGCTCCTCTTCTTCTACCTCAAAGGTGATGCCATCGAAAGGCACTTCAGTTGAAGAGTCACGTTCCGGTTTGCTTATATTTGTCATTCTTGTCGATCCTAGCTATGACCTGATCTTTGAAAAAATTATTCGCCCACTAACCAGCGAACTGCAGCGTGACCACCATTTTCACTCATGCGAAGATGCGGGAATAACCACTGTAGCGCTTCATCTGCATCTTCAGAGAATTTCCAAGGCGGGTTAATCACCAGCAAACCACAACCGTTCAAGCCGACAGGGGTATCATCCGGCCATACACAAACTTCACACACCAGTTGACGGCGGATACCAGTCTTGAACATTTTCTTCTCGAAGCGTTCGATCATGGCACGGTCTTTAATTGGATACCAAACGGCAAATACACCTGTCGGCCATTTCTTATACGCGGCAACCAGCAGCTCAACCAACTGCGGAAAATCTTTACGTTCCAGTTCATATGGCGGATCGATCATCACCAGACCACGTTTTTCTTTTGGCGGAATGACTGCCAACAGACCTTCGTATGCATCACGCTCATGCAAACCGGCACGCTTGTCAAAAATATTATGACGAAGTTGCTGGAATACATCACGCTGCATTTCAAAAATGGTCGCTTTATCAATTTCACGCATGCCTTCTAGCGCAAACCACGGCGAACCCGGATAAGCACCCTTACCAAAGTTTTCACGCATGTTTTCAACAATTTTCAAGTATTGTTGTACGCCTTCAGGTGCATTACGCTTGATCGAATCATCCAGCTTAATAAGACGATGAATACCGTTTAAAAACTCACCTGATTTTTGCGCTTCGGCAGTCGACAAATCATATTTACCTGCACCACCATGTGTATCTACATAGCGATAAGGTTTGTCTTTTGCATTCAGTCGAGTCAACAACTGAAGCAATAAAACGTGCTTCATGACATCGGCAAAGTTGCCTGCGTGGTAAGAGTGACGGTAATTCATGTTTCAATTATTCCTAAGATCAATTGCTATTTTAACATGAAAAACTATTTCGTTCAGAAACGATTATTGAACTAAAATAGCGGACCTTTTTTTACCACACTATCGAGAATTGAAAAAATGGAAGCAGTTATCATCCCAGGGGATTGGAATGTTGATCAAATCTTAGATGATTTAGATCAACATGGCTTTAGTATTGTTGACGATGCTTACTCTAGCGAATATCAACATGCAGTGAGCCAAGAATGCTTAAGCCACTTAAACGAATTTCGTAATGCAGCCATTCAAAATGGTGTAGTTAACAACATCCGTAGTGATCATATTCTTTGGTTACAACCTGAATTTCAAATTTCCCACCTACACATCCAAACACTTCAACAATTTTCCCAAATTTTAAACCGCGCGTTTTATTTAGGCATCAAAGATGTCGAAGCACATTTCGCTTGCTATCACGCGGGTGAGTTCTATACCCTGCACCGCGACAATCCTCAAGATAAAAATGGCCGGATGATTTCCAGTGTGTATTATTTACATGAACAATGGCAGACGGACTGGGGCGGTGAACTACGCCTGCAGGACAAACATGGCCAGTGGCATATTATCCAGCCAAAACCGAACCGAATGGCGCTGTTCCAGAGCGATTTATTACATGAAGTTTTAATCTCTAAACAGCAACGCCTATCCATTACCGCCTGGCTAAGAAGTGATACCTCACTACTCTAAGACACGCTGCCGCTTTAAATTTTAATTTTTAACCTCATATAGCCATTATTGAGAAATGAGGATTGCGTTGATGCGATTAACGACCAAACAGATTATTCAACGTCTGGGTGAAACTGACCAATTGTATTTAAAAGGCAATACGCCGGAATTAACGCTTGAACGCGCTGATCTTCGTTTACAGCTGGTGACTCTAAGTGAACTGCGTCAGGAACAGCGACATTTCCTGCAAGAAGCCGTAGTGTTGCTGGAACAAGGCCGGGTAGAATTTGAAGAAATGCCGCTGCGCATGTATATCAACCTATCTTTGCATCTAGCCAAGGCCTATATGATGTTCTTTGAATTGACTAAAGAGCACCATTTTGCCCTGATTACCCAGCAAATTTTAAAGCCAATGGCCAGTTATGAGCATGGTGATATTTATTTCTTCCTGGCCTATGCCAGTGCCAGTAAAAATGAGCCAGCCCTGACTCGCCACTGGTTAGGTAAGTACACCACCACTGCCGAATTTGAGCTGGAATTATTACAGCAGCATCATGCATTTAATGATTATCGTCAGCACGAATGGTTTAACAAAATATTAAAAAGCAAAATGCATTAAGCCAAAGAACAAAAACGCCTCAAATGAGGCGTTTTTTAATACAAGCTATATCATCTTATTTTAAATATCAGAAAAATGTAGGAAAAATGATCAAGCAGGTTGACGTCTATAAGCGTCCATGTGCAGTTGCTGATTCAGTTCATCGACCCAAATTGCCCAATCATCATCTTGTACCAAATGGCTGATTAATAAAGAACGCTGGGCTTTATTCCAGAATGGCGCATCATGCAAGGACAGCCCTGCTGGCAGTTGATGGGTGCGTACATACAATTCAATAGCCGCAGGACTATTGGCGAGACCGAGCTGAGAAAACAAGAGCTCTAAGGATGGTTGGTTCTTTGCGAGCATCGCGCCCTCCTTATATCAGATAAATTGTAATTATTTATAGATCTAACTTATAAGATAAGACAAAAAAAACCTAGTCCTTTGACTAGGTTTGTTGTTTCTTTTTGTATGAATGCATTTAAACGCTTTGTTTGTCGCTTTCCACATGTAAAAGCTGATTTAACTTGTCAATAATGACAATCCATTCATCATCTTGGTGCCAATGTTCACGCAGGAAGGCACTTTGTCCCTCACTCCAGAATTCGGCATCTGGCAATGCGACTTCAGATGGCAATTGATGGGTATGGGTAAATTGATTAATTGAGGCTTCATCAGAAGGCAAACCCAATTGTTCAAATAATAATTCTAAAGTTAACTGTTGTTCCGTAAGCATAAATAGACTCCATCGTAGTGTTAAATTATGAGCGTGTTGAGATTCGAATTCTTAGGTTGATTTATGGCCGGGTATGTCACAGGAACCTGAACCCTCTGCCTCAATATGTAATTGTTCATTCAATACATCAACAAAAATGGCCCAGTCATCATCTTTCTTCCAGTGACTGATCAGAAAGTCATGCTGTGATTTACTCCAAAAAGGAGCTTTATGCAGTGGCACATCCATACCAATTTGATGCGTACTAATAAACTCATCAATGGCTTCCGGACTCGAATCCAGACCCAATTGTTCAAAGAAAAGTTCGAAGGTAGCGCGTTGCTCTAACATCTGAACCTCCATCTTTTTATCTATAATCTTGTTTCTACCTTAGATGGCTCATAGCGAAAACTCAGTTGTCTCTCCTTCACAGCTTGTTATTTTTTGTTGATTAAAGTGAGTGATATAAAAAAAGCACCCCAAATGGAGTGCTTTTTCAACTTAATCTGAAAAGATCAAATTATTTAAGCATGTCAGCAATTGCTGCGCGCTCTTCTTCAAGTTCATTCAACGTGAAGTTGATACGCTCTTGACTGAATTCGTCGATTTCTAGACCTTGAACGATTTTGTATTCACCGTTTTCAGTCGTTACAGGGAAACCGAACATTACGCCTTCAGGAATACCGTAAGAACCGTCAGAAGGAATACCCATAGTTACCCATTCGCCGTTTGTACCAAGAGCCCAATCGCGCATATGGTCGATTGCAGCGTTAGCAGCAGAAGCAGCAGAAGACAAACCACGTGCTTCGATAATCGCAGCACCACGTTTACCAACAGTCGGAAGGAATGTATTTGCATTCCATTCTTGGTCGTTGATCATGTCTTTAACGCTTTCGCCGTTAATTGTTGCAAAACGGTAGTCGGCATACATGGTTGGAGAGTGGTTACCCCAAACTGTAAGATTTTTGATGTCTTTAACCGCTTTACCAGTTTTAGCAGCAATTTGAGATGCAGCACGGTTGTGGTCAAGACGTAACATTGCAGTGAAGTTTTTCGCTGGAAGATCTGGAGCAGATTTCATTGCGATGTAAGCATTCGTGTTTGCAGGGTTACCAACAACTAGAACTTTAACGTCACGGCTTGCAACTTCGTTCAATGCTTGACCTTGACCGATGAAGATTTCACCGTTCACTTTAAGCAGGTCAGCACGTTCCATACCTGGACCACGTGGACGTGAACCAACTAATAACGCATAGTCAGCATCTTTAAATGCAACTTTAGGATCATCAGTACCGATCATGTCTTCTAGTAATGGGAATGCACAATCTTGAAGCTCCATCATTACGCCTTTAAGCGCTTGTTGAGCTTTCTCAAAAGGAACTTCGAGCAATTGCAAAATCACTGGTTGATCTTTACCTAGCATTTCGCCGCTTGCGATACGGAATAATAGGCTGTAACCAATTTGACCTGCAGCGCCAGTAACGGCAACACGAACTGCTTGCTTCATCTAATTATCTCCAATTGAGGATATTCAATGCGATTAAATAGTTAGTATTTAATCTAATAATCGTAAACGCGAAAGATTGTACTCCAATCCTTTGCCAGATGCATATAAAAGAGGACGGATTTCACCTAAAGTCTGATAGGAAATATAAATTAAATCGGCAAAAAAGCTCAGTATGTTCCTTTTATTGTGACAGTTTTTGGGCATGTATTAATAATGTTGGCAGGACAGGATTTGTAATTGCCATTGGGGCGATAACAGACCTTGATCGAGGTAAGCACGCTGGCTGACTGAGTCTGCTGGCAGTTGAATCGCAAGGCATTGCCCGGTAATTGCGGATTAATTTTCAGGAATTTGGCTCGCAATGTATCGACAGAAATCGTGATATTTTCCTGTTCCGTCAGTTCCGCAGGCACTTTGAGACGATCTGCATAATTGATAATCGTCCGGAAATACTGACTAGCATTCATCGGCACGCAGCCACCGATATTACGCCATAAAATTGTCCGGGTATTGTCATCCGGCATGATCCTGGCCACTACCTTGGACTGCAGTGGTGACAGTTTCGCAGAGCTATTGGTCGTGCAATTTTGTGATGTGGTCTGAGGATATAAGCCGGAGATATTCAGCGAATAACCTTCCAGACATTTTCGTTTCTTGGCATATTCCGGATACAGACTACATAGGGCCGGGACCATTTGTACATCCATGACATAGTCTGTCGGCGCAGCAAACGCTGCCGGACTGCTGGCCAAAAATACAAGCGTAACCGATCCAGCCCAGACTCGACGATCCTTCATTATTTTCATGAATAAATCACCATCCCCCAATAATTTTAATTTTATTGTGTATTACGTAATGGTATCAGTTGCATGCGTTTACCCACTGACTGTGCCCCCTGTCCTAACAAGATACCGTAATGCGTCGCATTGGTCATGACATGTTTCACATAATCTCGGGTTTCAAGTAAAGGAATACTTTCAGTATATTGATCTGCGGCCATTCCCTGAAATTCTGGCTGCCAGCGGCGGGCACGGTTTGGTCCGGCATTATAGCCTGCTGTTGCCAGAACTGGACTATTGCTGAGCTGACGCTGAATGGTAGATAAATAGAATGTTCCGTAGCGAATATTGGTATTCATATCGGTGAGTGCTGCCGGATTATAAGCCTCACCCATTTGACGCGCCACCAACTTGGCCGTATCCGGCATAATCTGCATTAGACCACCCGCCCCGACATGTGAACGTGCGACGGTATTGAAACGACTTTCTTGACGCATCAAACCATAGGCCCAGGCCGGATCAATCCCCGCATTGCGACTATGGCTGACCACGTAATTCTGATGTGGCATTGGATAACGATAGTTATAATTATGTTTGTTCGCGGTACGGTCAGCGGCATAAATGGCACGATCATACCAGCCCATATCCATGGCACGTTTTGCCGCGGCCAGCAACAGGTCATCATCCTTCTTTAGATAAGCCTGACGCACTGCCCAGTTCCATTCCCGGTTAATATAGTTCTCCGGGGCGCTGATATTACGTAAGGTGAAAGCACGGCGGAAATGAATATCCTGATTCAAGCGCTGCATAGCCTGATTGGATGGCTGCGCTGGATTTGGTGTACTCGCAGTCACCTGCCCCAGCTTGTCGCGTGCCAGAAGATTGTGATAATCATCCCCGGTGGCCAGCTTACGATAAATACTTTCTGCTGCCTGTTTGGAAGCACGATCAGTACGTTGTTCGCTGGCACGCGCCAGCCAGTATTGCCAGCGATCTTCCTGCTTCTGGTTAACGCTCATGCTGTCAATCGCACGGATCAGGCTTTCCCAGGCACTAAAACGGATGGCCTGACGTGCATAAATTTCGGCTTCTTCTGGGCTAAATGGCAAACCATAACTGGCATCCAAGGCATTTAACACTTCGCGGTTGAAGTTGTTTTTCATGACTGTGGTACCACCGATATAACCGACAGCACGATATAAGGCGCGTTGTACCTGTACTGGTGTACCTTCGGCAGTCCGTTTGACGATAGACAAAGCTGAGTCCAAATCGCTATCGGCCAGACGTCCCAGCGCATAAATCAGATAGGCATGCTCCGCCGCAGTACTTTTAGGCGCAGACCACAAATAATTAGTGGGATTGGCCTGAATCGAATTCAGTTGTGCCAGAGACAGATTTAGACCAATGCCTTGCGCTGTCGCAATGGCCTGACCTGACTGTCCGGCACGAAGTTGTCCCCAGAGTCGCTGCTGACGGTCTTCTGCGGTCATGAGTGGACTGGATAGCATCATCCGGCCTAAACCAGTACAAGAATCGGGTTGGCTATTGGTGGTTAACCAGACTTCTTTAAACTCGGCATAGACCAGTTCATCGCCAGCTTTGGCGCGCACTTGTGCCACTGCACAGGCTTCGGCAGGATCAGCATTGGTCACATAAGGCAATACCGGCTGGGCAGTGCTAAAGTCTGCCATTTTTACTTTTTCTTCGACATAGTCCGCTGCCAGCTTTTCAGCCATAGCGGATTGAGGGTAACGTTGGGCAAAGCTGATAATCTGGCTGACAGGCTGCATGGCAAGATTCTGGTTTAAAATCCAGTATTCCGGATAATAGCCCAAGGCGTCATTCTGCATAGACAGACGATATTGCTGTAAAAGTTCAGTATTACCCGCATTGGCTGCACGCAAGGCATCATTAAATTGTTCTTCTGCTGCCTGTGTACTCGCTGAACAGATACATGCCACACTTAAAGTAATTAATTTATAGTATTTATACATAGTTTTAGTGTGTTTCAACATCCCTTTGCCTTCTATCATCGATTTTGTGCTTTGCCCATGTTGCATATCATAAGAGCTAGTTTGAAAATTATAACCAACTCTATTGTTCAGTTATGTAACCTTATGATTAAGCAATATTAATCTACAGACAATTTTTGCCCATAAATCAATATTTTTCCACAGTTAATTTGGGCTATAAGTTTAAGCGACTTTCCTGCTAAAATATGCGCCTTTCCAAAATTTCAGTCCGTGAATTGAATTTTTATTCACCTGTTTGATGCATCAATCAGGCTGTTCGTTCACTCTTTCAACGTATTACCTTGTAGGAGCCTACATGACGGTTCAAACCTTCATTCCGAATGGTGCCCCAGCTGCCTCAGAAAACACTGTTACCCAGCCAGCGCACACCCCAGCCAGCGATGCTTCAGTTAAAAAACTGTACATTGAAACGCAAGGGTGTCAGATGAATGAGTACGACAGTCACCGTATGGCAGACCTGTTAGGCGATTCTCATGGCTATGTGCTGACCACTGATCCTAAAGAAGCAGATATTCTGCTGATGAATACCTGCTCGATCCGTGAAAAAGCCCAGGAGAAAGTATTCTCCGAGCTGGGCCGCTGGCGCAAACTAAAGGATAAAAATCCTGACCTGATTATTGGTGTCGGTGGCTGTGTGGCATCTCAGGAAGGCGACAACATCCAGAAACGTGCCAATTATGTCGACATGATTTTTGGCCCACAAACCCTGCACCGTTTGCCGCAAATGCTGGATCAGCATTTTGAGCAGATTGAAAAGCCGAAAAAAGAAAAAATCAAACTGGTGGATATTTCCTTCCCCGATATCGAGAAATTCGACTTTTTACCTGAACCGCGTGTTGAAGGCTATAAAGCATTCGTATCAATTATGGAGGGCTGTTCCAAATACTGTTCTTTCTGCGTGGTGCCGTATACGCGTGGTGAAGAAGTATCTCGTCCACTGGATGATGTACTGGCTGAAATTGCAGGTCTGGCAGAAAAAGGCGTGCGTGAAATTTCACTGTTGGGTCAGAACGTAAATGGCTACCGTGGTGAAACTTTCGAAGGCAATATCTGTACTTTTGCTGATCTGTTACGTTTGGTTGCAGATATTCCAGGCATTGGCCGTATTCGTTATACCACCTCGCATCCACTGGAATTTAATGACGACCTGATCCAGTGTTATCGTGACCTGCCACAAATGGTTTCACATCTGCATCTGCCGGTACAAAGCGGTTCCAATGATGTGTTGCAAGCCATGAAGCGTAACCATACGATTGATGTTTACATCGAAAAGATTAAAAAGTTACGTGCAGTTCGCCCTGACATGCACCTATCTTCAGACTTTATCATTGGTTTCCCGGGTGAAACAGGTGAAAACTTTGAAGAGACTTATCAGTTTATTCAGGATCTGGATTTCGACCATTCTTATAGTTTCATCTATTCAAAACGTCCGGGTACGCCTGCGGCAGAACTGGAAGATACGATCTCTGAAGATATCAAAAAAGAACGTCTGGCCAAAGTTCAGCAATGGATTAAGCGTTCAAGCATTGACAAGACGGATGCCATGCTCGGGACCATCCAGCGTGTACTGATCGAAAAAGTTTCTAATAAAGATCCGAATATTCTGGTCGGTACGGCGGACAATACCCGTTATGTTAACTTTATTGGTGACCCTGCCTGGGTAGGCCGCTTTGCCGAGATTGAAATTACCGAAATTAAAACTTTGAATTTAGTTTACGGTGAGCTCTTGAATCTTGAGCCTGACGTGGCGTAATGTAGAGCATATAACGCACACTTCATAAGGAACACTCTTGACTGCAGCGATTCGACGTACAGTAGCTTTTCCTGGAATTTCGATGGACCGTATACAAGCCATGTTAGGTGCCTATAACGGCCATTTGAAGCAAATTGAACAACGTTTAGACGTCAAAATCTCCCATCGTGGAGAAAGTTTTATTATTGATGGTGGAATCGATGCCGTTGAGAGAGCCGAAATGCTCTTGCAACGTCTTCATGAAGAATCTGAACATAGTCAGCAGATTAGTGCAGATACTTTACATCTGATGATTCAGGGCAGCCAGACTGACCGCGAGCTTCAGCAAGATCTGGATGATCAGGAACATACGGGGCTGGACAATGTTTGGCTGCAAACCCGTAAGGGCCGGATCAATCCGCGTGGTGCCAACCAGAAACGTTATGTACAGCGCATTCTGCAAAGTGATATTTCTTTTGGTATTGGCCCTGCCGGAACAGGTAAAACCTATCTCGCCGTTGCGGCTGCCGTGGACATGCTGGAGCGCAATGAAATCCAGCGTATTTTACTAGTTCGTCCTGCAGTTGAAGCCGGTGAAAAACTTGGTTTCTTACCGGGGGACTTAACCCAGAAAATCGATCCTTATTTACGTCCCTTGTATGACGCGCTGTATGAAATGCTCGGCTTTGAAAAAGTGGCCAAGCTGATCGAACGTCAGGTGATTGAAGTGGCTCCGCTTGCTTATATGCGTGGCCGTACCCTGAATCATTCTTTCGTGATTCTGGATGAAGCGCAGAACACCACCCCAGAACAGATGAAGATGTTCCTGACCCGTTTAGGTTTTGGTTCACGAGCGGTGATTACCGGTGACGTAACTCAGGTGGATTTACCACGTGGTCAGCAATCGGGTCTGTCACATGCCTTGCGCGTGATTGATAAAATTCCTGAAATTCATATCACCCGTTTCCATTCGCGTGATGTGGTACGTCATCAACTGGTACAGAAAATTGTCGAAGCCTACGAAGGTTGGGACAGTGAACAGCAGCGCTTAAGTGCTGAAGCACGTGCCGAACGAAAAGCACGTCAGGATGCCTTGATCGCTGAAAATGATGCTGCGGCAGACGCACAGCATTAAGCTTTAAAATTAAGGATTTGTGTTGAAACTTAGTCTTTCCTTACAACAGGACTTTCAGTCGCCTGAACTGGTACTGAAGCGGGCCTATATTAAAAAAGTTGTAGAAACCACTTTACGTCATATCGGCACTCAGAGTAATTGCGAAATCGGAATTGCCTGTGTCGACAATGACGAAAGTCATAAACTGAATCTGGAATATCGAGGCAAGGACAAACCGACCAATGTCCTGTCTTTTCCGAGTGAACTTCCAGATGAAATGGCGCAGTTTCTGGATGCATTTCCCATTGGTGATCTGGTGATCTGTATTCCTGTAGTGCTGGCCGAAGCGCTGGAACAGCAAAAAGCGCCTTTGACTCACTTTACCCATATGCTGGTACATGGCACTTTGCACCTGATGGGCTATGACCATGAAACCTCGGATGAAGATGCCGAAGAAATGGAAGGCATTGAAATCGAGATTCTGGCCAAGCTGGGTTTTGAAAATCCTTATCTGGAACAGAACTAAAATTTGAATATTAAAAAAAGCGGGCCAAGGCTCGCTTTTTTTAATGAAAGTTGCCCTCCCTCTAACTCCCTCCCAGAGGGAGGGAGAACATTCATTAGAATCCTATGATTGTTAAACATTATAGATATAGTTCCCTCTCCTTATTAGGAGTGGGTTAGGGAGAGGTCTTGGTAAATATCAACTTTAACGCACTTCAAACTCCGCTTCTGCCGGGTCAAAACGCCAGGTACGAATCACTCGCAGTTCGGAAATTTCTTTCATTTTACTGTCGAAAGCACCAAATGGCGCTGCCTTACGCACGGAAGCTTTGGCTGCTTCATCCAGCATGGCATGTCCCGAACTGTCAATCAGTCGAATGGCACGAATCCCACCATTCTGGTTCAGGATCACCATCAGCCGCACTTCCCCTGCCAGATTCTGTTGTTTGGCTGCTTCCGGATAATAACGGTTCCCATAGAACTCCACTTTCTCGCGAAACTTTTCCAGATATGCGGCCGAAACATCCTGCTTGGACTGAATACCATCCACAGTCTTAATTTTTTGCTGACGACTGAAATTTTGCTGACGCTGTAAATATTGCGCTTCCAGACTGGCGACCATGGCCGCTTTGGCCTGAAACTGGCTCTGTAATTGCTCCTGCATTTTTTTACGCTGATTTTCTTCCGCCTGCTTTTGCCAACTCAAGGTGGTCATCAGGACTTTTTCTTCAAAACTGAGTTCCTGTTGCTGTTGCAGCATATCTAGACTTTCTTGCAGTTCTTCACCTGCATGTTGCTCCATTAACGGCGATGGCATATCACTCGACATGCGATGAGCTTCTCTAAACTGACCGGAACCCTGCTGGTCCGTTTGAGCCAGAAAATCAGCATGCTCAATTTTTTCATCAGTCTGTCGCAAACTAACTGCGATTTCTTTGGTACTGGTATCCCGATCTTGCGGCATACCAAATTCCAGTGTCAGCACGATCAAATGCAGAATGCCTGCGGCAAGCAACGCACTGCTAAACACTGGATCTTTCCACCAAGTTCTGACCAGAGGCATGAGTATCATCGTTTTTTCACATTCGCCTAAACTCAATAATGAGTTCAGCTCCCCAAAAAAGTATTTGAAAGATTAAAAATAAACGGATTCGTCATTTATCTTTTTAAAATGCCAAATCCATCAAATCTTCAACGTTACATAACTAAAACTATAAAAATGGTGCTATTTATTTTGCTAAACTTCAAGCATGAACGCTTGTATTTTTCATACAATTCGACAAGATACATCCCGAGTCAAAAATAAAGTTGCCAGGACGCTTCAGTATGCAAACGCTAATTTCCAATATTTCCAACCGAATCCGCCAAGTGTATCAGAGGGCGGAAGGATTTATTGAAGATGAGCGTGAATTTCCCCTATCGCAAGTCTTCCTAAATGCAACCTTTCAGCGCTTTGTCACAGACAATGTCGATGCATTGAAAGACTTACACGCAGATTTACATGAAGACTGGCTGCGTCTCTACGCAACACTGGATTATAAAGGCCTGATTGTCACTTTATCGGTTGATTTGAAACTGGTACAGATGGAACTGAATAAAACCACCCAGTTGATCGTGTTCGAGCAAATTAGTGATACCCAGCTGATTGAAGCCAAATATCCGAATATGCTTTATAAACTTGGCGTGCGTTTTGGCCTGTTCTTCTATCAACGTGTCTTGAATAAAGATCCTTTGGGAATGATTTTGGAAAAACTGGGCGTGATTAAAGTCATCGATGACTTGCTCTATCTGGATTTAAATCGCTGGTTAGGTAAAAGCCGATCTGTCATTGATACCTTGGGCAAAGTTCATGTGAATCACGCAGTACTTCGTGAAGCCGAACTGGTGGTGATTGGTAACGTCAATCTAGCCGCCCTGTTTAGAAAACTCTCCCAAGATCAGGAAGAGAACTGGGATGAAGACGAGATGGATGACAACCGGGTCACCCCCATTAAACAGAAAGATCCTTCTTAAATTATGCCGAACATAGTCTTTGAACAAAAGTTCCATAAAACTACATGAAATATACATTTTTGGCAGAAATATCCCTTCAACTTCCATATTTTGCCCAAATAATAAAGGGTGCAATAAGTGATATGTTTTGCCAATTGAATCAATATAGGAAAATAACTGATGGCGAAGACTGTATTCAAAATTTTAGTGATGACCACGGGTCTGAGCAGCGCAATACTGTTCACTGGTATTTCTAGCCAGGCTTTTGCCATGACTCCTTTCCAGGCCAGTTATCAATTTAGCTATAATGGCAAGAATATGGGTTCTGCAACACGGACTCTAAGTAAATCTGGCAATAACTGGACGTATGTCTTTGCTGCAAAAGCCGGGGGGATTGCCTCTGCAACCGAAACCAGCCGCTTTACTTTTAATAATGGCAAGATCGGCTCAAGCAGTTTCAGTCGCAGCAGTAAAGTACTGATGCATAACAATACCATGAGTATTAATTTCAATCCTTCCAGCAAAAGCATCAGTACCAAGAAAGACGATGAGAAACGTTCTTTTGCCTGGAGAGCAGATGTTCTGGATGAGTTGAATGCGGAATTGCAGATCCGTGAAGATTTAAAAAATTCAGGTCTGAAAGCAAATTACTATATCGCTGATGCCAAAGAAGTTGAAGGCCGTAAGTTTGTCAAACAGGGTTCAGAGACTATAAGCACCAAATACGGATCTTTTAATACCATTAAAGTGGTGATGAAGCATAGCAAGCCAGGCCGTGAGACCATCTTCTGGCTGGCGCCAAAACTTGACTATCTTCCAGTCAAAGTTTCGCATGTCGACAAGAAAACCTCCTATGGTTTGCTGTTAACTGACTATAAAGGTGCAAGCAACTAAGTTTTTGGCGAATTTCACTTGATTTTTTCCGGGTGCTTTTTACAATACGCTTTTGCTTGAAAAAGCACCTGCTCTTGAGGATTCTCCCGTGCATGCACTAGAACAGAAAATCTTGGCTGAAGGCATCGTTCTCTCTGAAGAAGTTTTGAAAGTAGATTCTTTCTTAAACCATCAGATTGATCCAGTCATGATGCAACTGATTGGTCAAGAATTTGCGCGTCTGTTTAAAGATGCTGGTATTACCAAAATTATTACGATTGAAGCATCAGGTATTGCACCTGCCGTAATGGCCGGCCTAGAGCTTGGCGTACCTGTAATCTTTGCACGTAAATACCAGTCTCTGACCCTGAAAGATGATTTATATCGCTCTAAAGTCTTTTCATTTACCAAACAGACTGAAAGCACGATCGCGATTTCAAATAAACACATCAGCTCAACCGATAAAGTTTTAGTGATCGATGACTTCCTGGCCAATGGTCAAGCCGCTTTAGGTCTTGCAGACCTGATTCACCAGGCAAATGCAGAAGTAGTCGGTATTGGCATTGTGATTGAAAAATCATTCCAGCCAGGTCGTGACCTGCTGCTTGAAAAAGGCTACCGTGTGGAATCACTGGCACGCGTAAAGTCTTTGACAAATGGCACAGTTGAATTTGTTCGCGACTAAGCTCGCCAATGAATTTTAAAAGAGCGCTGATGCGCTCTTTTTTTATTGTGTTTTTCTGATGATATAAATTTAAAATATCCAGAGCTCAGCCTAAGTTCTTATTGATTCTTCCAGATTTGATCCTAGATAAATGGCTTAATCTTAAGCTCCAGGCTATTTAATTTCTGAAATAGAGAGTGTCAAACAAATAAGTACTTTTTTATCCGATGAATAAACAACAATTTATGTGGATGTTATTATAAAATAAAGAGGTCTAACTATCTGCCAATAGTTAGACCTGTGTTCACCTCGAAAAAAGAGTTTATTTAACAGTCACAGTGATACTACCGCTATTCACAGCACCGATAGCGGTAGTTGTGATGCTGTTGTTAATAGCAGTTTGAGTTCCTTCTGAAATAGCACTGACAGATGCATCAATAGCACCCGCATTATAGGCAATATTCGCTACACTATAATTGCTTAAAGTTTCATTGATTTCCTCACTATAGTCAGTACTTAGTGTCGAACTCACAACTTCCGAGATATCTGAACTATCCGCAACCTCTGATAACTCCTCTAGAGTTTCAGAATTATTAGTTGCACTCGTTACTTCACTGTAGTCGTAGTTATCCGTTGCATCTGATATGTCTGATACCACCTTATTGTAGCTACCCTGCTCAATACTGATACTACCTGTATTCGCGGCACCAATCGCAGTAGTTTCAATTGTACCTTCAATTGAACTAATGGCGTCTGGTGCTTCTCTTGTAGCTTCTGCAATTGCTTCTAAATCGACACTTGCATCAACATCACCTGTATTCACTGCAAGATTCAAAGCAGAACCATTTTCAACCTGCTGAGAAATAGAATCCAGGGTAGCTTGTAAGCCTGTATCTACGGTGACATCAGTAGGTGTTTCACCATCTTGGGCGTATGCCATACCTGCGCTAGACAGAAAGGCGACGGATAAAGCGATTGTTTTGATCGTGTTTTTCATCGTTGTTCTTCCTACTTTTGTTTTGAAGTACCTCTCGCTAAGTACTCCTTCTTATAATGGGAGCGAGCCCATTTTTAAATATTTTTAATCACGCTGCGTGCTAGACCAGTAATTTTCGACCACCTCAGGATTGGCCTCCCATAGCGTTGTGGTTTTTTCATCTTCTTGTTCTTTATCAGCCTTTTCTTGAGTATCTTTTTCTTCATTCTTTTCATTTGAAGAAGGTTGACGCTGCTTCTTGCTTATATATTTAATCAAGTCCTGTTTACTCATTTCAGGCTCTGCTTCAGGGTTTTGAATCACCTCGGACTCTTTCTGTTTAGGTGGTTTCGTATCTTTGCTTGGGGAGTTGGTTGACTTATTTTTTTCATTGGATGAGTCTGCCTGGCGTGATGCTGATTCCTGAACAGCGCTACTTGAAGCTGTACTATTTTGTTGCTGGCTTTTCTTGTACTTATGCAGTGCCACAGAACTTCGGGTTAAGTTCAATTGACCGAACTCTGGCGGTATCTGCGCACGACAGCTTTCAAATACGGCGGGCGGGACGACCTGACTCAGCAATTCAAAAGTGGCCAGATTCAACATTTGGCGCAAGGCAAAGTTAGTTGCCTCTCGTTCTCCTTTTCCAATCTGAATGTTTAAGAGTGTACGACCAGCGAATCTGCCTGCACTTAAGCCATAATCCTGTGCAGCAATTTGCTTCTGCAATGAAACATTGCCCACGACTTTACTGCTGCGGGTATCAGTCAAAGATAAATCCAGACCGACCATAATCCGGGTTTGACTATAATTCGGACCGACACCAGCGATCTGCATGTCAAAACCACCACCCGGAATAAAATCCAGACTGTTAATACTGCCTGTCACATAATAATCAGAAGCCTGGATTTGTCTTGGATCACGAATGCCCCACTTGGCTTCGCTTTCGATAATCCGGGGATCACACCGGTTCATTAAGCTTACCCCCGCCTGAAACAAGGCAGATTGCACCATATCTCCCGCACCTTGGGTCACCATTTTTCCGCTACCACCATTGGTAACTACATCCTTACCGGTTTGATCCAGAATTGCCCCCACGGAGAAACTCACATCACTACGTAATTGTCCTTTTAGGCAGGATAAAGCCATATCAAAAGGGGTAAAAATATCGGTAATTGGGGGGCCTTGTACCAGGCTAACTGGCTTCTTGTTTGAGGGCGCTAAACCCGTGCAGCCTGTTAAAAAAGAGCTGAAAAGGACAGTGGCACTCACGAAAGATATATGTCTTCTTGTCGAGGAGAAATTCAACATTGTGATTCTCCTGGTCTGTTACTTAAATTAAGACAGCGCTGAGGATTTTGGTTGGTATTTGAATTGACTGGTGCTTCATTCAGCAACTCACTCGTAATATCGATACTGTTGTCTGTACCCTCTACATTGATATTGTTGGTCGGGGTATTTACCGTCCCGATGGAAGTAGTTGAGGTGCTATGAACGGTGGTTTTACCTAATCCGGAATAATAGTCTGACTCCTTAAGTTCGATCAGATTGGCTTGAACTAGATTCTCATTGGAACGGGCACTGGATGATTTCCAACGCTGAGTCCACTCATCAGAGGTGGCATAAGCGTTACTCAGAAAACATAAACCTAATAAACCCAGATTGATAACTAATATTCTCATAATCTTAATATCCTCTGACTTAAGATATTTATTTAATTTTTCATTTAAGTAAGATTAAATTTATCTGAAAAATATTAAATCACATAAAATTATAAAATGTAAAACTTATCCCTATTCACTTATTTTTTTTGTTTTATTTAAAAATATAAATTATTGTTTTTATTAAATTAATATATATTTGTTTATTAGATCTCTTTCATAAATCAAAAAATGATCTTCTTTTTGGTTAATATTTGCACTCCTAATTTCTTGGCATTCGTGCATAATCTGCGGATGAAATACATCGATTCAAACAAGCTTTCTGATCCTCAGTTCAAGCGATACACGGGCATCTCATGGTCAACTTTCTATTTGATGGTTGAGCAATTGAAGAAACATGTTCCTGTCAAAGGCAGACCGCCCAAGTTAAGCCTGGAAGACCAGGTTCTGCTCTGTCTGAGCTATTGGCGGGAATACCGAACCTTATTTCACGTTGCAACGAGTTACGGGGTTTCAGAGCCCACAGCCTCAAGAATTGTCCGTCATGTTGAAGACTGCCTGATTCGGTCCAATCTTTTTAATTTACCGAAAGATTTACCCGAGGGCGAAGGCATTGACTGGAATGTTGTGATCGTGGATGCCACGGAAATTCCAATACAAAGGCCCAAAAAAACAGAAGAAAAGCTATAGCGGCAAGAAAAAGACCCATACCTTTAAAGTACAGGCCATGATTCACTACAAGACTCAGCAAATTCTGAGTTTATGTAGCAGTCGCGGTGCAGTGCATGATTTCGAGTTGTTCAAACGCAATTTAAACCAGATTCCTTCAGGAGCCTTTGTTCTTGCGGATAAAGGTTATCAGGGGATTTATACTTTGTATCCCAATAGCCTGTTGCCCTTAAAAGCCAAAAGACGCTGTAAATTGGATCCTGAACTAAAAATCTATAATCAGGAAATCAATAAAAGAAGAATAGCAATTGAGCATGTATTTGGCAGTCTAAAAACTTTCAAGATCCTTGCGGAACGTTATCGCAATAGAGCTAAAAGACTCGGTTTGAGATTCAATCTAATTGCTGGAATTTATAACTTGGAGCTGAGTAAAAAATGATTTATGAAAGAGGTCTATTATTTGTGATTTGTAAGAAATCATTATATAAATTTTTTTTGAATATAAAATTCATCCAAAAAACTTGATTAAGATAATATATTTTTTATATTATCAATAATCAAAAATTTATCTAATAAAGATTAGAATTATTATACTTTTTATATTTTAAAAGTCGTAAATTTTTATTTTATTAGAACTTCTATTTAATAAGGATAAATGTCACGATTTATTTAAAATATAATTAATCAATTACAATGAAGGTGACTTATAAAGAAACGCCAATATTCAGATGTATTTTGGCTGAAAACTTGAATAGACCTGATAAGAACTCGTTTACATATTTTTCGACTTCCCTTCCTTTTTCATTTCGAATCCAGAAATGGCCTACCTAAGATCGCAATATTTAGACTGATGAGAGAAGAACATTTCTGATGATCTTGAGATTTGCCATTTCCTCAATGACAGGTTAAGAATTGCGTTAATCAACCAAGAAGGCATATATTTACAGCTGAAATACAATGTTTTAGCGTGAACTCAACTAGAATCATCAAGTGAGTATGCAATGTTTCTGATTTGCGAATTCAAAACTTATCTAGTGTGTTGTTGTATGTTATGAATACGTGCTGATCAGGGCACACATCCTATTCCCGACAAACCTAAAACAAGCACATCTCAATCCTTGATGGAACAATCTATGCAATGTCCTAAATGTGGCTCAGCTGATATCGAACAGCGCGATCATGAACAGAATTTAAAGAAAATTGGCGGCATTCTCATGAGTTCAGCGGGTGCAACTGCAGGGACTGTGGGTGGCGCTGCTTCAGGTGCATCGATTGGCGCTGCAATTGGTACAGTAGCCGGACCTTTAGGTGTGATTGTCGGCGGAACCGTAGGCACTTTTGTCGGTGCAATCAGTGTCGGAATTACCGGCGGTGTGGTCGGTAATTTTCTGGGGAAAAAAGCCGGGGTTTCTGTCGACCGTAATCTGTTTCAGGATTATCAATGTCTGAAATGCAAATACAGATTTAGTCAAAAAGATCAAAAAGATCAAAAAGAAGCCTAATAAAATTCAGGAAATGAAGTTCATCCTTCATTTCCTGTGAGTGTTTTTCAGACTCGATTGAGTTTCAGTACCACTTCACCTAAACGCTTGCCTTGTACTTCACACAGAATTTTTTCATCCGGACTCAAGCCCTGATCATGCCGTGGGCCGCTGACATGACTAGCACCATAAGGTGTGCCACCAGTTTTGGTATTCGAGAGTGCAGGTGTTGCGTTACTAAGCCCCATGATCATCATGCCATGATGAAACAATGGCGGCAGCATGGTGAGTAAAGTACTTTCCTGTCCGCTATGCATGGAACCTGATGCCGTAAACACGCAAGCCGGTTTACCGTGTAGCGCTCCATTCAGCCACAAACTCGTGGTCTGATCCCAAAAATATTTCATTTCAGAGGCCATGTTGCCAAAACGGGTCGGTGAACCAAGCGCCAAACCGGCACACTGCGCCAGATCATCCAGAGTACAGTAAATATCCCCTTCTGCCGGAATACTCGGTTCAGCGACTTTTACCATGCTGGAAATATTTGGAACTGTCCTGATTTTTACTGCCACGCCTGCCGCTTCAATTCCATTGGCAATCAGATGCGCCATTTCTTTGGTTGAGCCATATTTGCTGTAATATAAAACAAGGACATAAGGTTGCATCATGATTCTTATTCATTACTTAAAAAAATAAAACTATACGATACTTTGCAAGTTTTTTGGTTAAGCTGATGATGAAAATTCATGATGATTAAAAAAATTGAGATTGGATGCAGATGATCGTTAAGTATTTAAAGAAATTACCTTTCTATGAAAAACACTGGTTTCAATTTGTTTTATTTGTACTGCGACGTTTTGAAGCAGACCGCTGTCGCGAACAGGCAGGTTCCCTAACCTACACTACCTTGTTTGCGGTGGTGCCGATGCTGACGGTTTTTCTGGTAATTATCTCTTCCATTAAAGCACTGGAACCTGCGCGGCAGCAATTACAGCAGCTCATCTATAGTAATTTTTTGCCCAAAACCACCATTGCCTTTGATAAAGCCTTGAATGCCTTTACCGATAAATCCAGCAATCTCACCATCATTGGTATTCTGTTCTTGTTTGTGACGACAGTATTGATGCTCAGCAGTATCGAAACGGTGTTTAACCGCATTTGGCGTGTGACTGAAACGCGAGGCGGGATTATGGGCTTTATGCGTTACTGGACCATCATTTCGCTAGGGCCGATTTTACTGGGCAGTGCGTTTGTGATTTCTTCGACCGTGGCATCCATGAGTATTCTCAGCAATAACTTTGCCGGTTATGAGCTGGATGGTGCCTTTGTTCTCTGGGCTATTTCATTTTCTTTGACTGTACTCGGATTTTTCATTTTGAACTGGACCATCCCGAATCGTAGTGTACCGCTTAAATCTGCCTTTATTGCCGGTCTGTTTAGTGCCGTAGTGTTTGAGCTGTTGAAAAACCTGTTCGGCTATATCATGTCAAACTTCACCAGTTATGAAATTGTCTATGGCGCATTCGCTGCCGTACCGATTTTCCTGCTCTGGATTTATCTGTCGTGGATCATTGTATTATTGGGGGTTGAAATCAGTTATGCCCTGACGGCGTTTGAATCTGGGCAGGACAATAAACGTCATCCGATCGTCATGCTGCTGGATCTGTTAGAACTCTTTTATAAAAAACAGAAAACCGGTGAAAGCATCAGTGAAGCACAAGCGCTTGAAGTGCTGGGCCGGGATGAAATTGGCCGCTGGCCGAGCTATGTCGCCATGTTTGAAAAGCAGAATCTGATCAAACGCACCGATGAGAATGAATATGTGCTGGTTCGTGATCTGGATCAGGTCAGCTTCTGGAATTTTTATCTGCAATTGCCCTATCCACTGCCACGCAAAAACCATCTCACCAATGCCCAGACTGATGATATCTGGATGCAAAATTTCTCACCTAGATTACAGGAAACCGACCAATATCTGGAAGAAAAACTCAATTTTCCATTGTCCGAACTGTTCCGACATAAATAAAAAAATCCTCTCGCTTGAGAGGATTTTTTTTAACTGATAGCGGTAGATTTCCAACAAACAATCGCACCCACGCTTACCAAGGCAGTCCCGATCCAGAAACTGAGTTCGGGTCTGACATCCAGAATTAGCATGCACATGACTGAAGAAAGAATCGGTATAAAATAGGTAGCTAAAATCAGCACCTTGATATTGCCGAATTGCATACTCTGATTCCAGTTGCTATAGGCGATACCAATCAGACTTCCCACCACTGCAATTCCCAGCCATAGCTTGAATGTGGGCATGATAAAAGGTTCATTTAATCCTAAATGTAAGAGCCATAAGCTGATTACAGCGACCAAAAAGAAAATCGGTACACCATTTTGTCCACGGCCGTAGGTTCTGGTCAGAACGCAATAGCAAGGCCATAACAAAGCGCCGAGAAAGGCAAAGCCATAGGCCCAAGGATTTTCAGCTAAAGCCTGCATAAACTTCGGCAGATTAGTGATTTCTGGATTGACCACCAGCATCAGTCCCATTACGGCGAGCAGAAAGCCGGGAATCACCCAGAGGCGAGCCTGTAACTGCCGGGCAAAAATCGAAAAAACAATCATCAAGGGTGGCCAAAGATAATTAATCATGGCTATCAGCATCACTTGTTCACGATTATCCGACCATGCCACAGCAACCAGAAATAGAATCTCATAAGCCACAAATAAAGCGCCACAACCGAGCAGATAACGCTTGGACATTTGCTTGATTTTTGGGAAACCCGTGAATGCCAAAATCGCCAGACTGCTAAAACTATAAATTAAAGCAATCCCCTGCACTGGTGGATTCAGTAATCAGTTTCACTACAGCGACCAGACTGGCCCAGATCAGAATGGAAGACAGGCCAATCCAGGTCGCTAAATTTACAGACCAGTTTTTCATACTTGCTCTTGAATAGTTTTATTGATATTCGGTTTTTTCAGCCATCCCTGTAAACTCACCAGAATCACGCCCAACATCACCATACAGGTGCCGATAATAAAATTGATTTCGATGTGTTCATCCAGAATCAGTACGCCGAACAGCATGCCGAATACAGGGGTCAAAAAGGAAAATACCCCCAGCCGTGATGCCAGATAATGTTTCAACATCCAGAACCAGATCAGATAACTGGCAAAGGAAATCAGTACGGTATGAAAAACCAGACTGGAAATAGACAACATCGTCCATTGAATGGCTGCTTGTCCAGTCAGAACAGCCAGAGGCAATAACAGCATTCCACCTATCAATAATTGATAGAACAAAGTCTGGGTTGCAGGTGCTTCAGCCAGCCGGCTCAGACGTACACTGACTGTGGTGGCTGCCCAGAATACGCCGCCAAGCAAAGCCAGAAAATCTCCCCACAAGGCATCAGTTTGTAAAGTTGATTCTGTCTGTGGACGTAACAGAAAGCTGACTACAATTCCGCTAAAGGCAAGAAATATTCCGCCCCATTGCACAGCTGACAAACGCTCTGCCGGCAATTTCCAGTGTAAACCCAAAGCCACAAAAATCGGCGCGGTATAGAGTAAAACAATCGTATGCGAGGCTGAGGTATAACGCAGTGCCTCACCAATCAGATAGAATTCGGTTGCAAACAACACACCGACCAGCAATCCTGCAGGTAAATAGCGTGCATTCCACAGTTGACGGCGTACGCTTTGCTGAATCAAGGGATAAACCATCAGCGCAGACAAGGCTGAACGCAAGGCAATTTGCATCAGGGCTGAAATATCATTCGCGGCCCACTTCAGTACCACCTGTTGTAAACCCCACAACATACACAATACAAACATGATGGCAGATGCTTTGGCATCTAATGCCTGACGCTGGCTCACATACGGTCCTGTTGCTCATTTGGAAGGTACACTATAAAAGTGTCAGAAATAAAAGATATACTTCAAAACAGACAAATGATGGTGTTATTCAGGCAATTTCGGTGATGCATAAAAAAATCCAAGCAGATTCAGCTTCGCTCAAGCAACTTCCGACCCATGATCTGATTAAAGCACCTCTGTGGATCAGCTTCAGGGAGGATCCTGCGCAATCTATTTATCCGCTACATGGCCATGCCTGGGGAGAATTTGTCTATGCTTTTCATGGAGTGATGGAAGTGAATATTAATCATATAAATTATGTGACGCCTTCACCTCACGGCATCTGGCTCCCACCGAATTTAGAGCATCGTGGTCTGAACCGTACCGCAGTTTCTCATGGCACTCTGTATGTGCATGAATCACTTTGTAGCCAACTGCCCACTCAACCGGGCATCCTGCTCAGCGCCCCCTTGGTCACTGCTTTATTTACCCACCTGAAACAACTACATCAGCAAGACCATCCAGCATTCGAGGATTCAGCTGAATATCAACTTCTGCTACAGGTACTGCTCGATCAGCTCCAGCAAGCCCAACTGGTCAGCAGTTATCTACCGCATTCAGAACATGTACTGCTGAAACAGATTTTAGATTATTTACATCAGCATCCGGCAGATCAAAGCTCGCTGCAGCAACTGGCAGAACGCGTCAATTTAACCGAGCGGACGCTAGCCCGATACAGCCAGAAAGAACTGGGAATGTCACTGCATGAATGGCGGCAACGCCTGAAAGTGATGCAGGCCATGTCTTTATTAAATGCAGCGCATAGTGTCGAGAGCATTGCCTTTGATCTGGGCTATGCCAATGCCTCAGCATTTATCAGCATGTTTAAACGCTGGATGGGAAGCACCCCAGATCAGTTTCGCAAGCGTTATACTGTTAATGATTAAAATTATGCATATGAAAAAGGAGCCAATAGGCTCCTTTGATTCAAAATCTTGGTTATTTCACAAAAGTCGTCCAGACATAATCCTGAGACTGCCCTTTGAGGGTCATTTTCAGTTGATCGCCTGAATGCAATGCCGCAACGCCTGCCGGGGTACCGGTCATCACCACATCCCCTTCTTCCAAAGTAAAGACCTGACTGATGTCAGCCAGCAAGGTCGCAATATCAAAAATCAATAAAGCGGTATTACCTTTTTGACGCAGCTCATCATTGACTTCAAGTGTGTAATGCACATCTTTCCAGTCAGTGACTACATCGGCGACAGGCACCCAGTCCGACAACAGACAAGAACCATCAAAGGCTTTGGCACGTTCCCAAGGCTGGCCTTTTTTCTTGAGATCATCCTGTAAATCACGCAAAGTTAAGTCCAGACCTAAAGTCACCGCACCCACAGCTTCAAGTGCTTTCAGAGGATCGCTTTCTTTGCTTAAACTCCGGTCAATACGCAAGCTGAGTTCACATTCATAATGACAATTGCCCCATTCCGGATTCCATTCAATGCCTGCTTCGAGCGAACTTAAGGCACTCGGTGGCTTGATAAACAATACCGGACGATCAGGGATCGCATTGCCGAGTTCTTTGGCATGATCGGCATAACTGCGACCCACGCAAACGATTTTGGATGGACGTGTGCTCATGATCAAAACTTCCCTTTTCCTTTTATAGATATCTGAATTATTTTTTAAATGTATGCTCGAACATACTCTGTTCAGTGCCGTCCTTAAATGCACGCTTCGGCACAATAACCACGGTACGGTTTTTTAATTCCAGCATATAAGTGAGTTTACCGACAGCAAAATTCTGCACTTCGCTATATGGCACCAACTTACTACGATCATTATTAAAAATTTCCGCATAGTCCTGATACAAATCAATACCCTGTTCGCTTTTACCAAACTGATATTTAACAAACTGACGTTTAAACATCATCGGCAGGAACCAGTAACGCATAATACCTTGCAGGAGCAGAAAGAATGCGCCCAAAGCCACGTAATAACGTCCGACGCCATCAAAACCCATCGAGAAACCCCAGATGATGATCCCGATACTGACCAGAGGCGTCAGAAAACGTGAAATCTGCTTTTTACCAAACGTCGCCAGGGCAAAACCATCCTGAGATTCTTCTAAAGTCAGAAAATAACGGGTCGATAAAGTCGGTGCTGACTCAGTCATAGCATCACATCAAAAATAAAATCTTGCCCAATACTATACCAAAATATCCATAGCGCTTATGGCCTGTCGCATCAATTACATAACTTTGCTTTGGAAATACGTGCATTTGGTTTTAAATAAACAGCAATTAAAACAAAAAATACGCAACAGGATGTTGAATGAAACAATTAAAGCAATGCATGCTCATCGGTGTTTGTTTGGCAGCTTCTGCTCCAGCACTGGCCAAGATTATTCCTTGGAATGCCGAACTGCCGAGCAGTCTGAGTGCTTATCAGGGCAATGCCCAGCAACTGGCAGAGTTAACCGGCGAGCGGATTCTGATTTATGCGCATCCAACCAGTAAAACCCAGCTTCCTACCTTAAACAGTAATGCAGCCAGCAAGACACAGTTTTATAGTGCGGCTGTGGTATTGCCTGTGGCTGAAGCTCAAGTTGAAAAATTGCTGCGCCATTATCCGAATTATGTCGGCCTGTTTCCGACCTTAAAGTCGGCCAAAGTGCTGGAGCAGCAGGGTTCGATTCAGCAGGTTAAATATCAGGTTCATATCCCGACCCCGATTCCAGTCTTGAACTTTAAAGAAACCGTAGTGATGCAGCATCATCTGGGCGAAAACAGCATCAGCACCTTAATTATTGATGCGCCAATTCTCTATGGTGCAGGAAAACTGGAGTGGTTTGCACTGGGTCCGCATAGAACGCTGGTGACTGTCACCCAATGGGGCGACCTGAACCAGCCCAAAGGCTTTTTATTCAGTAAAATCCTGAATGCGCTACCTGAAGCCAAACTCGGCATTCCGCCGAGTACCAATGCATTTCTGCTGGAAGCACTACAACAACGCTTTAAAATCGAGCATACAGCAGCACTAGCAACTCCGATTCCGCAACTTAGATTCAACCCTCAACAGCTACAAAAAATTGCCCAGATCAGCCAAAAGTCTGGTCAACCGGTCAGTTTCATTTTGCCGAACTATCAGATTAAAGAAGGAAAAGTCTCAGAAAATTTAAGATTTAGCAGCACCTATCAATATTTTGCGCATCCGGTCAAAAAATTGCGGCCATGGTTGGCTGCTGAAGCGACGCAGCAACTTTTCCCCCGGCAAATCAAGAAGGTCGAACTGAATCCGGTCAATACCCAGAATATAGATGCCAACTATAAGGTGTCGGTCGGTTTAGGGGTGATTCAGATTCCATTTAACTTCAAAATGCGTTTTTACCAGCCTGATTCCTTGCAAAACCAGTTCAATGCCAATGGCGGTGACTTAAAGTTTGTGAAAGGTGGCATGCGCTTATTGCCGCAGTCACAGGGTACCTTATTTCAAATTACCAGCAGCATGAAGATTCACGATCAGGCGCCGTTCTTATTAAGAGCCATGCGCAGCATACCCTATTACGATGTTTTACCTGCGGTAGGTGGCAATACCGTTTATGCACTGAAAGTGCAGCAGAAATTAAGATGAGCAGGAAGCAGAGAGTTATTGGTTTTTTATATGAAAAATAGTTAAAAATCACAGACGTAAAAAAACCGCATCAACGTGCGGTTTTTTCAGAATTCTTATCAAGATTGGTGCGCTCAGAGAGATTCGAACTCCCGACCCCTTAGTTCGTAGCCAAGTGCTCTATCCAGCTGAGCTATGAACGCGACGTCTTGATGGGGTGCATTATACGAGCTTTTTCAGTCTTGTTAAGTGTTTTTTAATAAAATCACAACTGAATGTACAGTAATTAAACGATGTATCAAAATTTATAGTTTTCTGCTGAAAACTTCTACGGATTTAGAGCTAAAAGCACTTAATTAATTCAACCAAGAAGCCGGATTTTCCAAAAAATTCCAGCACTACGCAATGGGTCAACCTTAAGTATTCTCAACCAGGTATCCAGCCAGAATAGAATTCGAATATAAAACAATCGTCACCCTTGTACGCTTTATCACTCGCCTATTGTTCCAGTCTTTACTGCTCCTGCCCTTTGATAATGCGTAAACACAATACCATTTGAGCTGGCCAGGTGATCTATCAATTGAAAAGCAGCGGGTATTGATTCATGACTAAACAGGCGTTTGCCAATACCCAGAATGATTGGAAAAGTCAGCAGACGAAGTTCATCCACAAGCTCATATTTGAAAAGCGACTGTACCACTGCAGCACTGCCATAAACTCGAATACCCCCCTCTCCTGATGCTTTAAGCTTGATGATCTCATCAATGCTTTTCAAAAAAAGGGTATTTTGCCAGTCGGAATGTTCCAGACTGGTAGAAAGAACATATTTATTGACATCATTAATTCCCGGCCAGTCTTTAGTATGTGTGGGCCAGTAAGATTCAAAAATCTGAAAAGTATTTTTCTCCAAAAGAATATCGGAGGGCTGCATCCATGTTTGCATGATGGCATCAAATGCCGGATCAGGTTCCGCGTTAAAATACGGCGCCACCCAGCCACCATATTGAAAACTACCAGATATATCTTCTTTGGGGCCGCCGGGCGCCTGCATCACGCCATCTAGGGTCAAAAATTCTTGGACAATGATTTTTCTCATCACGACTGCCTTTATTTTTATTCACTCGCCTGAGACTTATTTTTAGCACGTGATGTCTGGTATTTCTGTAAATTTTAGGCACAAAAAAACCGCAACATGTGCGGTTAATTGTTCAAGTTGGTGCGCTCAGAGAGATTCGAACTCCCGACCCCTTAGTTCGTAGCCAAGTGCTCTATCCAGCTGAGCTATGAGCGCGTAACTTGTGTGCCTAGGTTGGCAATACGTTTTTCTGCTTAACTTACTTGGTGCGCTCAGAGAGATTCGAACTCCCGACCCCTTAGTTCGTAGCCAAGTGCTCTATCCAGCTGAGCTATGAGCGCGCGACATAAGTAAGCGTGGCGGTGAGAGAGGGATTCGAACCCTCGATACAGTTACCCGTATGCGTCCTTAGCAGGGACGTGGTTTCAGCCACTCACCCATCTCACCGTAACGTGCGGCCATAATACAAATTTCGGCATGGCACTGCAAGCGCAGCATCAAAAAAAAGTGCATATTTTTGCTCGTTTAAATACTTTTTAAGCAATTCCACGATTTTTCGTGCATTTTGATAGTAAAAAAACTGCATAAATTTCCAGTTATCGAAAATTAACAGAAAATTGAAAACTTAAATGGATTATTGCAATCATTTACGTGCAGTCTGCGCATACATGTTTTATGCTAAACCTATCTCCTAAGATAAATTTAAAGACATGATGAAAAACTGGGTCGATCCTGAAGCAAAAGCTGAAGCCGAACGTTATGACAACCCTATCCCTAGCCGCACGCTCATTTTAGAAACCATCGAAAAGAACAATGCCCAGTCCCATGCAGACCTGGTCGAACATTTTGAAATTGCAGATCAAAAAAGTATTGATGCCCTGAGCCATCGTTTAATTGCGATGGTGCGTGACGGGCAACTGATGAAAGACGGCTACAAGTTTCAGATTGCCGTCGAGCAACCTGAATCCGAAGCGACGGTTTATATCAATTCCCGAGGGATGGGAACTGCCAACATTTCCGGCCAGGACGACCTATTATTGGCTGAGCGTGAACTGCGCCTGGTCTTTAATGGTGACCGCGTTAAAGTGCGTCAGACTTCGGTAGACCGTAAAGGTAAGGTCTGGGGCTATATTACTGAAGTTGTGCAGCATCGTGTCAAACAGATCATTGGTAAAGTGTCAGAGTATGATGGTGAATACTTTATCCAGCCGGCCAACCCGAATGCGCATCAGCCAATCACCCTTGAAAAAGAACTGATTGAACATGCCCAAGTCAATCTGGGTGATTCGATTCGTGTGGCGATTGATACCTATCCGACCCGTGAAGAATTCGCGACCGGACATATTGTGCAGTCCATGGCGGACAAGGCCGATACTGAAATCATCATTCCACAAACCATTTTAGAATATGGTTTGCCGTATGAATTCCCGGAAGAAGTGGTTAAAGAAGCCGAAAGCTTTAAAGAGCCAACGGCCAAAGACCGTGAAGGTCGTGTGGATCTACGTGATTTAGCCTTGGTCACCATTGATGGTGAAGATGCACGTGACTTCGATGATGCGGTTTATGCCGAAAAACGTCCGGGTGGTGGCTATCGTGTGGTCGTGGCCATTGCCGATGTCAGCCATTATGTACGTCCAGGCAAACCGCTAGATGATGAAGCGCAGGAACGCGGGACGTCAGTCTACTTCCCGCACTTCGTTTTACCGATGCTGCCTGAAGCATTGTCGAATGGCCTGTGTTCGTTAAATCCGAACGTTGACCGCCTATGTATGGTCTGTGATTTAAAACTGTCACGTGCTGGCCGAGTCACCGGTTTTGAGTTCTATCCGTCTGTCATGCATTCCAAGGCACGTTTGACCTATGATCAGGTCGCACAGTATCTGGAAGGCGACAGCCAGGCGATTACCGAAGACCGTGAAGTTCGCAAGTCGATCAACACTCTGTTCCAGCTTTATCAAGTTCTTAAAGGTTTACGTGCTGAACGTCATGCCATGGAATTTGAAACCGTTGAAACTTACATGACTTTCGACGAACTAGGCGGAATTAAAGAAATTTTGCCGCGTAGCCGTAATGATGCACATAAGCTGATTGAAGAATGTATGTTGTTGGCCAACGTCGCAGCCGCAGAATATGCATTGAAAAATGAAATGCCAATGTTGTACCGCGTGCATGAGCCACCTGAGTTCTCACGTATCCAGAAAGTCCGTGACTTCGTCAAGCTGCTGGGTTTGAATTTCCCGGAACAGCCGACTCAGAAAGATTATCAGGCGGTGATTGAAGCGACCAAAGAACGGATTGATGCACCAAGTATTCATGCCGTGTTATTACGCTCTATGATGCAGGCTTACTATGGTGCGAGTAATGCAGGCCATTATGGTCTGGCTTATGAAGCCTATACACATTTCACTTCACCAATTCGCCGTTATCCGGATTTGTTATTGCATCGTGCAATCAAAGCACATTTAAATAACAAGCCATCTCCGCTTTCAGGCGGTGCTTTAGATGAAGCTGGTGACCATTTCTCTGCCACAGAACGTCGTGCAGATGAAGCGTCGCGCTCGGTGACGACCTGGTTGAAATGTCATTATATGCAGCAGCATCTGGGCGAAGAATTTGTCGGCATTATTAGTGCAACGGCAGAATTTGGCCTGTTTGTCACGTTAAAAGATCTGTATGTCGATGGTATGGTGCATGTCAGCCAGCTAGGTGATGACTTCTTTGTCTTTGATCAAAGCAGCCAGAATCTGATCGGCCAGAACCGTGGTCAGGTCTTTGGTCTGGGTGATGAAGTCAAAATCAAGGTTGCCGGTGTCAATCTGGAAGAACGTAAGATCGATTTTGAACTGGTGCAACAACTCAGTCATGCCGGCCGTGCAGTTCGTGCCCGTGCACCGCGCGTGAGTGAGAAAAAACCAGTATCACGTCCAGCAGCGACAGAAGAAGTGTTTGGCAATAATGAACGTGAATCTAAATCCAACTTGAGCGCCGATGGAGAACAACCCATACGACGCAAAAAAGGAAAAGGAAAACCCAGCTCTTACAGTAAAAAGTCTGCTAAACCATCTGCAGGAAAGTCTGAAGCAAAGGTTAAAGATAAAGTAAAGAAAAAGGCCAAGGTCAAAAAGAAAAAGTCGAATGCAAAAGCCAAGACTGAATAATTTTTGATGGTTTAAAAAGAGCGCTACGGCGCTCTTTTTTCTTTTAAACCTTATCCAGAATAAATACGATTAGAGTAAAAATACTTACCGCATCGAATCATCAACTTAGATCAGTCTGATCAGGTACCTTCCCTATTTCTAAACAAAACTGACAGGAAAACTGCCTCCTATTTTGATCTACACTCAAGCAGTGAAATTCAAAGATCTGCAAAGACATATTTCCTATTTCTTTGAAACAGACTATGGAATTCTGCCTATTCTTAAACTATCTGTTTCGGAGTTTCAGCGAGCGACACCAATCAGTTGAACTATAACTCAACATTAGTAAAAGTAGCTTGGACATCATTGTGAACGAGATTGAATAAATCTCGATACCTCCTGCTTCAGAATAAATCACCGGTCAAGCTTGATTTCTCGATCAAGAAGCCTTACTTCTAGAACTAACACTGAAAATTAATTTGGCAGACCGACATGACTTTAGAAAAGGCAACTTTGCCTGTTCCGCAATTTGATCAGATTACGCTGGCTGAGCTAAAACAAAAAATTGAAAGCTGTATCGCTGAAGGGCAAAAGTTCCTGAATGAACTTACCGAAACACCTACTTCAGTACAGGAGCAGCTGGCTACTCTTGAACATGTCGACACACTTGAAAACAATATGAGTGAGTCTTGGGGCATCCTGTCACATTTAAATGCCGTGATGAACAATGCGGAAACCCGTGATGTCTATCAAGCACTCTTACCGGGTCTTAGCGAATACTATACGCAACTGGGTCAACATACGGCGCTCTATCAGACCTATCAGCATATTTATGATGCGTCGATTTATAATGAACTGCCGGCAGCGCAGCGAAGCGCCATTAAACTGGCCTTACGTGATTTCAAACTGTCTGGGGTGGCATTAGAGGGTGAAGCGAAAAAACGTTATGCGGAAATTTCGGCTCGTCTGTCCCAATTATCATCCGACTTCTCCAACCATGTACTGGATGCGACTCAGGCCTATTTCAGACCGCTAAATGAAGAGGAGTTAGCGGGTCTATCTACCAGTAATATTGAGCTGTTAAAACAATATGGTCAGCAACGTGAACTGGATCAACCGGTGGCTACGCTGGATTTCCCGTCTTATCTGGCGATCATGACCCATTCAGAAAATCGTCCTCTGCGTGAAGAACTCTATAAAGCTTACACCACGCGTGCGTCAGATCAGGCTGAACAGAGCGAGTTTGACAATACTGCATTGATCGAAGAAATTCTCAGTCTGCGTCTGGAAATGGCAAAACTGCTGGGCTTTAATAATTATTCGGAATTGTCCTTAGCCAGCAAAATGGCACCAAGTGTAGAGGCAGTAGATGAATTCTTGCATGAACTGGCAGAACATGCCCGCGCACCGGCAGAGCAAGAAATTGCTGAACTGAAAGCGATTGCTGCTGAAGATGGCATCCGTGATCTGCAACCTTGGGACAGCGGCTATTATTCTGAAAAGCTGAAAATGCAGCAATTTAACCTGTCACAGGAAGCGCTGAAACCTTACTTTCCTGCACCGAAAATCCTGCAAGGTCTGTTCAGTATTGTGAATCGTCTGTATGGCATTCAGGTGATTGAACGTGAAGCGCCTGTATGGCATCCGGATGCACGTTATTTTGAACTGGAAGATCAGGGTCAGGTGATTGGCGGTTTCTATTTTGACCTGTATGCACGCCAGGGCAAACGTGGCGGTGCCTGGATGAGCGGTTTCCGTTCCCGTATGCAGACCAGTGATGGCCTGCAAAAACCGATTTGCTATATGGTCGGTAACTTTACTCCACCTGTCGGCAATCGCCCTGCACTGCTGACCCATGATGAAGTCATCACCTTGTTCCATGAATTTGGTCATGGCCTGCATCATATGCTGACAGAAGTAGACAATATTGCCGTGGCAGGTACCCATGGCGTGGCGTGGGATGCGGTCGAGCTGCCAAGCCAATTTATGGAATTCTGGGCTTGGGATCAGGAAAGTCTGGATCTGCTCAGCGAGCACATAGAAACCCAAGAATCTTTGCCGGCTGAACTGCTGAAAGCCCTGCTGGATGCACGTTTCTTCCAGTCTGGCATGCAAACCCTGCGTCAGCTTGAATTTGCCCTGTTTGACCTGAGTATTCACCGAGCCAATCCGGCTTTAAATGCAGCACAGGTTCAGGCTACTTTGAATGAGATCCGTGAAAAATATGCGGTTCTACCGACCACCGACTATAACCGTTTCCAGCACAGCTTCAGTCATATTTTTGCCGGTGGTTATGCAGCGGGATATTATTCCTATAAATGGGCCGAAGTTTTGGCCAGTGATGCCTTCGACCGCTTTGAAGATGAAGGTATTTTTAATACCACTACCGGAAAGCAGTTTCGGGAAAATATCCTCGCAGTTGGCGGAAAAGACACAGCACTTGACGCATTTATCAATTTCCGCGGACGCGAGCCAAAAATAGATGCATTGCTGCGTCATCAAGGTTGGACGAACCCCTCTAAAAACGCTTAAACTAGCTTTTTAAGTTGATCACAAGGTGAGTATGATGACCATTAAACGTCGTTTCATTGCAGGCGCAAAATGTCCAAAATGTCAGGCGTTAGATCGCGTTGTCATGCTGACCTCTGGTGAAGATGAATGGATCGAATGTATTGAATGTGGTTATGAAGAAAATCGTCCCACACATGTTGACCAACCAGAAACACCAGCTGTTCCAGATGAAGTTGGCGTGATTCAGTTTAAACCTCGTTCAGTAAAATAAAAATCAAGGTTCAAGCTATGTCAGTAGAACAAAGAAATAACCCCAAACTTTTAATGGGGATTATGGGGGCTTTAGTTACTGTCGTTGCATTGGTATTGCTATATCAGTGGTTGAATGCCTCTTCCGGTGAAGCGGAACGCATGCATCAGGAAGATATCGCGGCTGTTCCGGCAGCAAAACCTGCGGCGAAAACTGAAGAAGATACGGCGGCAGCGAAAGCAGCTGAGGCGATCGAAGCTAAAGCACTGGTATCAGATCAGCTGTTAGATGCACCAGTGCCGGAGAATGCCAGTTTGGCCAAAGAAGAAGTGGCTAAATTAGATGATATCCAAGTTCAGCTCAATGAACAAAAAGCCACACTGGATGCGCAGCATAGCGATGCCGACCAGTTGATCCAACTGAAAGAGGAACAGATCAAGTTACTTGAAGCACAATTTGCTCAAAGCCAGTAAATCTCGACAGCATTTCAGCTAGAATATCGTCAGATCTTCTAGCTCAGTTGTTTCCATGTCTCCCCCAGCCGCTCCGCATCTGCTTAAAGCCATTCTGTTACTGACCTGCTCTGCTTTTCTCTTTTCAGTCATGGGCGTGTGTATCCGTTATGCCTCAGCAACGGTTGATAACGCCACCGTGGTCTTCTTTCGCAATTTTGTCGGGCTGTTTATCTTCCTGCCCTTCATTTTCAATAAAGGCATTGGTTTTTTCAAAACTGAAAAACTGTGGATGCACACCTGGCGCGCAGTGGTCGGCCTGACTGCCATGTACGGCTTTTTCTATGCCATCGCGCATTTAAAACTCTCCAATGCCATGGTATTCACCTACTCTTCTCCGATTTTTATTCCTTTGATTGCCTGGCTATTTCTCAAGGAAAAAATCACCACAAGCATGTCAGTCGCGGCTCTGATTGGTTTCGTCGGCGTACTCTGTGTTGCCAAACTGGATTCGGGTCTAATTAACCTGATGTCGGTCATTGGTTTGGGTGCAAGTTTTCTGGCGGCGATGGCGTTTGTCACGGTTCGGGCGCTGACCAAAACCGATTCTCCGGAAAAAATCGTGTTTTACTTCTGTTTTATTGGCACCCTGATTTCCGTGATTCCGATGTTCTGGCTATGGCGACCTTATACCCTGACAGAACTCAGCTATCTGATTATTGCCGGCATCCTGGCCAATTTCAGCCAACTGTTTATGTCCAATGCCTATAAGCTGGCTCCGGCAGGACAAATTGGGCCAGTCAACTATGTGGCGATTTTCTTTGCCGGCATGTGGGGCTTTCTGTTCTGGCAGGAAGTTCCGGATCTATATAGCCTGATCGGGCTGGGGCTGATTTTCTGTGCGATTCTGCTGTGTAGTCCGATCCTGCACAAGCGCCTGAATTCATCTAATATCTGATCAAAGAATTCAAATTAGATACAATAAAAAAGCACCCTAAGGTGCTTTTTTATTACTTTTCTTTTATTGATACCAGCCGAACAGCTTAAAGATATAAGGCACATAGGCAATGATCAGCATCGTAGGCAGCAATACAATCACTGGCAGAATCCAGCGTTCATAACGGTAGTAGAAAGACAGGTGGCGAACTTCTGCATCCGCTTCAGCCACTTCGGCATCGCCAATCGACTGTCTGGCCAGCAGATGATTCAGCGCAACCGGTGGCGTCACATAACCCAGCTCAAAACCAATCAGGGTAATCATCCAGAAATGTACCGGATGAATGCCATATTGATAGGCCACTGGCGCAACGGTCGCGGAAATCAGAATGACCGCGCCAAATGGATCCATAATCATCCCGACAAAAATCATCAAGCCGACAATCAGTGAAATTACCAGAATGGTACTGCTGATATCGGTCGGGAAGGCTTCCATAATTTCAATACGTTCCAGCAAGCCACCCACACTCACTGAAAGTGCCATCAGAATGACCAAGGCACCAATATGTCCCACGGTCTCACTAGTAGAAATATGCATGGACTTCCAGAAACCGACATTACGCAAAATTTCAGTCGCTTTTGAACGCTGCACAGTATGATCAACCACCAGTTCTTTGCCTGGTTGTTCGCTATGTTCAGCTTCACGATATTCTGCATTGGCCGCGGCACCGGCTGTTGCCAGTTCAGGTGTCGATCTTGAGTTTAAAGTTGCGGTCAAGGTTTCATCCCAATGCCCCACTGCCGGCAACGGCGCCGGTTCATGGCGTAACTTGTCGAACAAGACAATCATCAGCAGAATTACAGGCATCATCACCGGTGCGGTAAATTCATTCAGGTCAGTCGACAAAGCATATTTATAGAATAACCAGATCAGAATAAAAATCACGATATAAGGAATAATCGCAATAAAGGCACGACCGGATTGAGGCGCAGCCACAGTTGGCGCGGCAATGCGGAATTTGTTTTCTGCAAAGAATAAGGAAATCACCAGAAATAAAGTCGAACTGAGCAGGAAGACATAAATCCCGTAGTGATACAGTAAGTCGGTGGTCACTTCTTTATTCAAAGATGCCACCACGACAATCAGCAAGCAAGGACGTAAGACTACGCCCATTGAGCCGGACATTGCGGTGGCGGCCAGTGCAAACTGACGGCGTCCACCCGCATTCCAGACTTCCTTATAAATAATCGCACCTGCGGCAATTACGAAAATTCCTGATGCTCCAGTATAGGCGGTCGGTAATGCCGCTGCCAGCAAGATTAGCCAGGTCAGGGTTTCAGGTGCCAGATTCCAAGGACGCAGAATGTTCAGGAACATGTCCACGACACGGGTCTGTTTCAGCAACATACCGGCCCAGATAAACAAGGCCAGATTCAGGAAGATACTGGAAAACTCTACCAATTGACCGAGGTAAATCCCCTGTCCCATTGGATAATCCATAAAGAACGTAAAGTTTATTCCGGTAGTAATGGCCATATAGGCATATAGCGGTATACTCAGAAAGGCCAGACCAAAACTGCCGCCCTCACGCGTTGGTTTTGGTTGTTTGATCACCTGATACAGGCTGATCAAGGTGAGTGTGCTAAACAGAATCATCCACAACCAATAGATGTACTTCATCTCCCCCATCGGCACGCCCGAGTTCAATACAGACTGATATTGGCTATAGGATGAAAATGCCAGGAAAGCATTAGCAACCAGCATGGCGACTGAATAGACTTTAAAGTCGATACGCGTGCTCGGGCTACGCAAGCCAATATGATGGGTTTTTAGGGTGGCACTGATCGCAGCAAAGACCACCATGATGACCAGAAGCAAAGCCCGGTTTTCAGTACCAAACTTAAAAATGCCAAAGAAAGAGGTTTCAAAGGTCCGATAAGCCCGAATACTTGGATGAGCTTCCACATGTTGAATGGCTTTATCATAGAACAGGTAGGATTCTTCACAGACCTGCTGTGCCTGTAACACCGCAGCACGCACATCTGCTTCCGAACGCACCCCGAAGAAGTCGGCATATTCATCGTCTGCATCGGCTTTCATCTGCTGCTGAACGCGCTGATCGACATTGATATTGCGTTCACATTGGGGGCGTGTCGGTTCAGCACGTAAAAATGAATATTGCATTCCGGTTGCCGGATCGCCGTAAATACGCTCGCCCATACGCAGCAACTGGCCGTGAATCATTTCCCCGGTGCCAATAATCAAAGTGAGCAAAAGTAAAACCAGCACGACGAAGGTCGAGATCCACTCTGTCCATATATAACGCAACAGACCTAATCCTGATCTGTTTTGATCATCATTTTGCATGTGTATTCCTATTTTTATTTTAGCGGCCTGATGCTTGGTCTAGGACGCCGATCTTCCCTTCTGCCCCGAAAATTCCTTTTCAAAGGTCAGGATCTTTATTCTATGTTTTGACTTTGCATGAAAATTGGCACAATAAAAATGACAATTTATATTTTCTTTTTGTATTTTCTGCCAAGTAAATTATTTATCTCTGCACTTTAATTATCCCGAAAATAATTGCTCACAATATAGATCAGCGCCAGAATCACGCCCCAAATCACCCCAAGTAAATGTGCCTCAACCAAAACCGGACTACCGATCAGCTGCGCCGTCCCGACATTGCCAATGGTGTTTTCCCAGACCAGTTTGGCAAAAATCAAAAATAACACCAGCGCAGCAAAGCCGCGTTCCCGCTTATACAGCAAATGTATACAGGCTACGGCGACATAGGCCCCATGCAGCACGCCCGACAGGCCGGCATAGGCTTCAATATTGGGTAAGAAAAAATAAAAACTTAAACTGATCAACGGTGGCAAGATCAGCAAAATGGCACAAAAATGCCAGACGGTGGCGCGTGGAAAAATGAAAGGTAAACAGATAAAGGCAAGAATGTTCAGGAAATAATGAAGCCAGCCCACATGCACCCAGTGCGCTGTCCAGAGTCGCCAGAATTCACCCAGCAGGCTCTCTTGCCAATAGATGAAATAATCCTGAAAAATTTGCAGACATGCAGAGAGAGAGACAAAAGCCGCTAGAAAAATAATTTTTCGTCGAAAATGTTGATCTAGCATCGGCCTATTGTCCTCCCTGACAATCTACTTTGACTTCATCCCTGAAGATTCATACATAGTATCTGCATTACAGATCTGCACTGAACAGATCATCAAGCTCGGAAGAACTGTCGGATTCATCCCAGAAACGTTGCATGCCATCATCGCCACTACGTATACCGGTATTTTCTGTCCAGTAACGATCCGATATGCCACTGACCATAATCGCAGCCATGCTGTCGATCAGCTTGAATTGCGGATTGACCGGCTTTTCCTCAGTACGTGCCTGAGCAAAGGTTTTCAAGGCATCCCGAACTTTGGCATCATCGCCACTGGCCTGAGCCGCTACGGCATACAAGGCATGAGATAAACGTACACCTTTTTGCTCACCAATTTGTGTAGATTGTTTTAATGTTTGGTAAGGGTCAGGCTTGCCTTCCCCTGCGCCTGGCAACAAAGTCCAGATCACCGCACGGGTGGCATTCGGTGCACCCCAGAATTTCGCGTTATCCAGACACACCATGCCACGCTCGACCACGGCAGCAATATCTTTCGGTACATGCACTGCACCACCCGAGTTAATATCATTGGTCATGGCCTGCAAACCACTGAGCATACCCAGCAGGTAAACCGTTTGCTCGATATCACTATTCATGCGAGGGCATTCTTCACCCAGGGCTTTTTGGTACTTTTTTTCATAGCGACTCTGGAACAGTTGATAACCGGTATATTGACGCTGTGCCGCCAGCGCCGCCCAGCGCTTCTGCTCAATTCGGGCATCTTGGGCTTCTGCCACCTGATTGGTTTTTGAAGCACGTAAATAGCGTAACTCGGCTTCAAGTGCTTTTTGTTCAGCACAAATACCGGCAGCCGAATACATCAGCACGGCCACCCGCGTTGGATCCGCCCCCATTTCTTTGGTTGCCATAATAGCGGGTGTTAAGGAATTCCCTGAATTACACACCATTTCAGCATCATCCATCGCTAAAATCGGCGGTACAATATGGTTTTCGGTGAAACCCAGTGCAACATTGGCACCGGTTTTAATGACCTGAGAACACCCCGTCAAAACTGTTGTTGTTATTGCAATGGTCGCCATACCTTGGCATATTTTACGGACGCCTGACATTTTCCTGTCCTCTATAATTGTGATTATGTCCATCTTTCTGCTAAAGATATCAGAAGCATTTTGTGAATAAAAGAGCATTTACTCTAATTTAGACGAGACACTTTGCCATTAAATGGCCGCGCTGCAATTGACTGTATTTAGTAGAATACCAAATTTTGGGCAAAAAAAAGTAGCATTGCGACGGTTCAGCACATGCTACTTATTAACTGTACAAGCAGAAAAATAATAAACCCTGCCTGATTAAGATGAAAATTTATCCTTCAACACTGTCCCGAGTCGTCCGATCACCAGCGTTAAAACAATCGCTACGATCAGAAACATCCATACTGGAAATTCCATTGCGGTCTCCCCCAGTTGCTGTAGGTGAGTTAAATGTACAGGCTAAAAATAAAACACAGCGGTTAAATTGTCAGACAATCGCTCTAAGTGATGAATTAAACTTAGTTTTTGTCTAACAATAAAAATGAGGTGATAGACTAAATATTTGTTTTATGTGCATTTTAAGCAAATCATTCAAATGCACTTGTCTTACAACTAAATTAATTTAGTCAATACTTTTAAGGATTTCCATTGTTTGAGTGGCAATTGATCACACCAGATCAGTAAAGGTCGCGCCTTGGCATGCTGGAAATACACCACAATATACGCCTGATGATCAATCACGTGGCTAATGCATACCCGACGGACAGGTCGTGCTTTGGCAGTCAATGACCATTCACGTCCATCCAGATATTCAAACTGCTCGATCTGGGGAGTCTTGCGGTAAAACAGCTGATAAATCACCAAGCCTATGACAGCACACACTGCCCAAAGTGCAATCGGTAATAACTGATACAATAGATACATCAGCAGTGCAAAAATAAAAAACTGAAACGCCAATGCACACAGACTGCGTTTCAGCTTGAAGCAACGATTATCCATGAACGTAAAATTTAAGCTTCTTGATAAAATCTTTTAGTTCAGGACGCGGCGGCTCAGACACTTCCATAAACCAGTCCAGCAAATCCGGGTCTTCCTGCTCAACCAGCTCTGCAAACATCTGTTTTTCGAAAGGCTCAGCATTCAGGTAATGGTTTTTTACGTAGGGATCAAAATATACATCCAGTTCTTTTAAACCACGACGCGCACGATAAATCACTTTGCGCTCTTCTAAGCTGATGTCATCAGTCATCGAATTTCCCCAACTCGTTATAAACCCGAATAGTTTACCTGAAGCGCTGGCTGAATTTCGAGGGATTTCATAGAAATGACCAAAAGCATCAGCAGATTTAAGTCATTTGAACATTCCGCTCATTGCTGCTGATCTTGGCATGGCCTAAGTTAAACCAAACAGATCAAAATAAGGAATAACAAGATGCAATCTGCAGCCATTCGCCCACTTGCTCCGATGCTGCCGCGCCAACTCTTTAATACCGAACATGATGCTTTTCGCGAGACGGTACGTAAATTTTATGAGAAAGAAGTCATTCCACATACCGAGCGTTATGAAAGTCAGCAACATGTGGATCGAGAGCTATGGAATAAATCCGGTGGGCTTGGATTGCTCTGCGCTACCATGCCTGAGGAATATGGCGGCTCTGGCGTAGACCGGCTGTATAGCATGATTTTGATTGAGGAACAGGCCTATGCCGGAGATTCAGCGACCGGATTTTCATTGCATTCGGATATTGTTGCCAATTATCTGCTGAACTTTGGTAATGAAGCTCAAAAACAGCAATGGCTACCCAAAATGGCGTCTGGAGAAGTCGTCACCGCGATCGCCATGACCGAACCGGGAACTGGCTCTGACCTGCAAGCAGTGCGTACATCGGCAATACTGGATGGCGATGACTACTTGATTAATGGTTCCAAGATTTTTATTACCAATGGCTATCTCTGTGATATGGCCATCGTGGTTTGTAAAACTGGCAATAATGATAAAGGTTCAGCCAATCTGTCATTGATTATGGTCGAAGCCGACCGTCCCGGATTTAGCAAAGGCAAGCCGCTGAATAAAATTGGCATGAAAGGCCAGGATACCTGCGAACTGTTCTTTGACAATGTTCGGGTACCCAAAGAAAACCTGCTCGGTCTGGAAGGCATGGGCTTTATGATGCTGATGAAAGAACTGGCTTGGGAACGCCTGATTGTGGCGATTATCTGTCAGGCAGGCGCTGAAGCCGCTTTTGCCCATACAGTGAAATATACCAAGGAACGTCAGGCTTTTGGCAAGAGCATCAGCCATTTTCAAAATACCCGTTTTAAACTGGCAGAACTGCGTACCGAGATCGATGTCTGTCGCGCTTATCTGGATCGCTGTATGCAGCTGCAACTCAAGCACGAACTAGGCGTAGATGCCGCTGCTGCAGCCAAATACAAGATTTCAGAAATGTATAGCAAAGTCGTAGATGAATGCCTGCAATTGCATGGCGGCTATGGTTATATTCTGGAATATCCGATTGCCCGGGCTTATATCGATAACCGTGCCAACCGGATTTATGCCGGTACCAACGAAATCATGAAAGAACTCATCGCCCGTTCACTTTAAAATGGATGCATAAAAAAGGAGTCTCTCAGGACTCCTTTTTCTGTATGCAAAAATATAAATTTAAGAGACCAAACGCGGTTTATGCTTTAAAGTATTGCTGTTTTTTCTAAACTTCAGCACCCCATCTTCAAACGAAGCCTGCTTGAGTTCCTTGCGGTCTGCCAGATAATTATTGCTGACTTTCCATGGAACATGTTTACCCTGCTTTGGCATCACGTCTGCAGCTCGGGCAATATAACCCGAACTAAGACTACCCATGACGGTATCCTGAAGCAATTCACTCTGATCTCCCTGAGGAATCACCTGCGCATAACCTTGCTGATCCATATAGTTCAACAAACGGCAAATATACTCAGCTGCAATATCGACTTTAAGCGTCCAGGAGGCATTGATATAGCCAATAATCAGCGCCATATTTGGTATATCACTGACCATGATGCCTCTATACAGCATATGCTGTGAGGTATCGATAGGCTGACCATCCATCGTCGCCTGAATCCCGCCGAGGATTTGAATATTCAGACCCGTTGCAGAAACAATAATATCAGCATCCAGATGTTGACCTGATTTCAGCTGAATTCCAGTTTCGGTCAAGGTTTCTATCTGATCCGTTGCAACCGATGCCTGCCCTTCACGTAAAATTTCAAACAGATCCCCATCCGGCACCACACAGAGACGTTGATCCCAAGGTTCATAATTCGGGGTAAAGTGCTTCATGTCCACTTTACCTTTCAGCTGGAATTGCACCGATTTAAGCAAAAGTGATTTTAATAATTTTGGCTGTTTCTGTGCCAAAGCATAAATCCCGCGCTGCATGCCGATATTACGCGCACGTGTCAGCTTGTAGGCGACCTCCTCAGGCAGATATTTACGCATTTTTGAATAAATAAAATCTACCGAGGGTACAGAGGCAATATAAGTTGGAGAACGTTGCAACATGGTCACATGTCCTGCTCCGCCTTTCACCATCGCAGGAACCAAGGTAATCGCGGTCGCACCACTACCAATAATGACCACCTTTTTGCATTCATAGTTTAAATTTTCCGGCCAATGTTGCGGATGAATAAACTCACCTTTGAACGCATCTTGATTTGGAAACTCCGGCTGAAAACCCTGATCATAATTATAATAACCGGTACAACCCAGTACAAAGTTGGCGATCCAGATCTGCTTCTTACCGTATGCATCCTCGATCTCTACTGACCATTTGCAGGTTGTAGAATCATAATTGGCACTTAAGACCCGATGCTGAAAATGGATTTTCGACTGTAGCTTAAACTCATCCACCACTTCAGCTAGATAATTTTTGATGGATGCGCCATCGGCAAGCACGCTTTCTTTCTTCCAGGGTTTGAAATTAAAACCAAAAGTCGACATATCGGAATCAGAACGGATTCCCGGATATTTAAACAGGTCCCAAGTTCCGCCAATACTTTCGCGGCGTTCAATAATCTCAAAAGAGCGTTGTGGACAATGTTTAGAAAGATGCGCTGCCAGACCAATCCCCGAGATCCCCGCACCCACAATTAAAATATCTACCTGCTTTTCCATGTTGTTCTTTTACCTAAGCGATGCTATCTGTTTTTATTAAATCACAAAACTGACAATACACAATGTCAAGTTCATTAAAAAGCCACTATTTTTTTATCTTTTGAGGCCAGATCAGTTATCTGAAACTCAATCACTTTAAATTAAAATATACAGGCATTAAAAAAGGCCGGTTTATTCAACCGACCTTTTCGAACAACTTGCGTTATTCTTCACGAAATTAGTTAACTTCGCGATCTACTAGCTCAACGTAAGCCATCGGTGCAGCATCACCTGCACGGAAGCCCGCTTTAAGAACACGTAGATAACCGCCGTTACGCTCTTTGTAACGAGGGCCAAGAACGGTAAATAATTTACCAACAGTTGCTGCTGAACGAGTACGAGCAAACGCCAAACGACGGTTTGCTACTGTATCGTTTTTAGCTAAAGTGATTAAAGGCTCAGCTACACGACGTAACTCTTTTGCTTTAGGCACAGTTGTTTTGATCAACTCGTGCTCGAACAAAGAGTTAGCCATGTTTTGGAACATCGCTTTACGATGACTGCTTGTACGGCCTAATTTCACACCACTATTACGATGACGCATGGTGATAGTCCTACTTAATTAACGGCTACGATAGGCGAAACGATCGTCCATACGGAGACTAGCCGGTGGCCAGTTCTCTAAACGCATGCCGAGTTGTAAGCCTTTAGAAGCCAGAACATCTTTGATCTCAGTAAGCGATTTTTTACCCAAGTTAGGAGTTTTAAGCAACTCAACTTCGGTACGCTGTACAAGATCACCAATGTAGTAAATGTTTTCTGCTTTCAAACAGTTAGCAGAACGAACAGTTAGCTCTAGATCATCTACTGGGCGAAGCAAGATTGGGTCAACTTCTTCACGAGGCTCTTGAGCAACAGGTGCTTGATCTTTCTGAAGGTCAACGAAGATCGCAATTTGTTGCTGCAAAATAGTTGCAGCTTTGCGGATCGCTTCTTCAGGATCTACAGTACCGTTAGTTTCAAGATCAATGATCAGTTTATCAAGGTCAGTACGTTGTTCTACACGCGCGTTTTCCACGGTGTATGAAACACGTTTGATTGGGCTGTAAGACGCATCTAACTGCAAGCGACCCACTGGGCGAGTTTCGCCTTCAGGGAAGCGTGAATCAGAAGTCTCGTAGCCACGACCTTGAGCCACTTTCAGACGCATTTTCAATGAGCCTGAGGCACTTAAAGTACCGATCAAATGTTCAGGGTTAACCACTTCAACATTATGAGGTAAACGAAGGTCAGCCGCAGTTACGTCGCCTGCACCTTGTTTCTCTAATGTTAAATAAGCTTCATTTTGATCGAACAGCTTAATCGACAATCCTTTTAGGTTCAGCAAGAGCTCGACGATGTCCTGCTGCAAGCCTTCCAAAGTACTGTACTCGTGCTCGACCCCTTCAATCTCAACTTCTACCACAGCTGCGCCAGGTAGAGAAGAAAGAAGGATGCGACGTAAAGCATTACCAAGAGTATGACCAAAGCCACGCTCTAATGGTTCTAGAATAACTTTTGCCGAGGTCCCGCTTGCCGCTTCGACCTTGATCGCTTGCGGAGTTAGAAACTCATTTGCAGTACGCGTCATATTGCTTCCTCAAGGATTATTTAGAATACAATTCTACAATCAAGCTTTCGTTGATTTCAGCAGGTAAATCAGAACGATCCGGTGCAGCTTTGAACGTACCTTCTAATTTAGAATGGTCGATTTCCATCCAAGAAGGCATGCCACGTTGAGTAGCTAATTCAATTGCGTTTTTGATACGTAATTGTTGCTTAGCGCCTTCGTGAACTGCGATCACATCACCCGCTTTAACTTGGATAGACGCAATGTTAACACGACGGCCATTCAAAGTGATGCTACGGTGAGATACTAACTGACGAGCTTCTGCGCGAGTAGAACCGAAACCCATACGATAAACAACGTTATCAAGACGGCTTTCAAGTAGCTTCAACAGGTTTTCACCAGTTGCGCCTTTAACACGAGCAGCTTCTTTATAGTAGTTACTAAATTGACGCTCTAAAACACCGTACATGCGACGTACTTTTTGTTTTTCACGTAATTGTAGTGAGTACTCAGATTGTTTACCACCACGAGCCCCGCCGTGTTGGCCAGGAACTTTCGCATGTTTTTTTGTCTTAACATCAAACGGTTTAACGCCTGATTTAAGTTGCAGGTCTGTCCCTTCGCGACGAGAGAGTTTGCATTTTGGACCAATATAACGAGCCATGAATGTTTCTCCTTACACGCGACGTTTTTTAGGTGGACGGCAACCGTTGTGCGGGATTGGCGTCACATCGGTAATGCTGTTAATTTTATAACCCACTGCACCTAAAGCACGAACCGCAGATTCACGACCAGGACCAGGACCTTTTACAAGGACGTCCAAGTTTTTCAAACCGTAGTCTAAAGCAGCTTTACCAGCAACTTCAGCAGCTACCTGAGCAGCGAACGGAGTTGATTTACGTGATCCACGGAAGCCTTGTCCACCTGAAGTGGCCCAAGCCAGTGCATTACCTTGACGATCGGTAATAGTCACAATGGTGTTATTAAAAGAAGCGTGAATGTGTGCGACACCTTCAGAGACGGTACGAGTGACCTTCTTGCGTGCGCGAGTATCTTTAGCCATCTTTTAGCTTCCAGAAATCTTATTTCTTAATAGGTTTGCGCGGACCTTTACGGGTACGAGCGTTAGTTTTGGTGCGTTGACCGCGGACAGGCAAGCTGCGACGATGACGAAGACCGCGGTAGCAGCCTAAATCCATTAAACGTTTAATGTTCATGGAAATTTCGCGACGTAAATCACCTTCGGTCGGAACCTTAGCAACTTCTGCACGAATCGCATCAAGCTGAGCGTCATCTAATTCACGGATCTTAGTAGTTGGAGCAATACCAGCAGCAGCTAAGATAGCTTTTGAAGTATGGCGACCAATACCAAAGATATACGTTAGAGAGATAACAGCGTGCTTGTTATCCGGAATGTTTACACCGGCAATACGAGCCATTCAATTTTCTCCAAAAAGGCAGTAGATAATCAACCGCCCCACAAAAATCTTGAGGGGCGGATAATAACCTAATTCGCCTACAGAAATCAACAGGTCTTAATCAGATTAACCTTGACGCTGCTTATGACGAGGTTCTGCGCTACAAATTACGCGGATAACCCCATTACGACGGATAACTTTACAGCTACCACAAATTTTCTTAACAGAAGCTTGTACTTTCATGATGAAACCTCAAGTGCGCTTATCCCTTAGGATGAGCAGTCGTTTTTCTCATTAACGTTTGATTATCGTATTGGTGCGAAGTAAGGTGTGATTGCAGCTGAGCCATAAAGTCCATCACCACTACCACAACAATCAGCAAAGAGGTACCACCCAAATAGAATGGAATACCAAATGAACTTTGCAATACCATCGGCATCAAACAAATGACGGTGATGTAAATCGCGCCAATAAACGTCAAACGATTGAGAATATGATCTAAGTAACGAGCAGTTTGCTCACCTGGACGTATACCAGGCACGTAAGCTCCGCTGCGTTTCAAGTTCTCTGACACTTCTTTAGGACTAAATACCAGTGCTGTATAGAAGTAACAGAAAAAGATAATTAACGCACCAAAGAGCACCAAATACAACGGCTGACCAGGCGACAATACCAATGCTACATCTTGCAGGCTACGCTTAATAAATCCAGCATTTGGATCTGCACTACCCACCCACTGACCTAAGCTCGCAGGGAACAAAAGCAATGAGCTGGCAAAAATTGCCGGAATCACACCCGCCATATTAATTTTTAATGGCAAATGTGTCTGCTGTGCAGTAAATACACGACGACCTTGTTGTTTTTGAGCATAGTTTACCGGAATACGACGCTGCGCTTTCTCGATAAATACGATCGCTGCCAAAACACCCAGAGACAACAAACCAAAAATTACCAAGCCAATCAGGCTGGTCTGGCCATTATCTACAGATGAGAAAGATTGCATAATCAGATTAGGCAATCCGGCAACAATACCCGCGAAGATGATCATGGAAATACCATTCCCCACCCCACGCTCGGTAATCTGTTCACCCAACCACATCAAGAACATGGTCCCCGCAACCAGTGAGGTTACTGCAGGAACATAAAAAGCCAAACCAGTATTCAGGGTAATCCCCTGACTGATCAGGCCTGCACACATACCTACCGCCTGTACCAGCGCCAAGAATAATGTACCTTGTCGTGTGTATTGATTAATTTTACGTTTGCCTTGCTCGCCTTCTTTCTTTAAAGCTTCCAGCGAAGGAACCACAGTTGACATCAACTGCACGATAATCGATGCAGAGATGTATGGCATGATCCCGAGGGCAAGAATAGACATTCGTTCTAATGCCCCACCAGAGAACATGTTAAACAAACCAAGGATGGTACCTTGGTTTGCATTAAACAAGTTTTCTAACGCAGCATTATTGATGCCTGGTACTGGAATATGCGCTCCTAGTCGAAACACCAACAACGCACCAATGAGAAACATCATTCGACGAATAATTTCACGGTATTTCACATGAAATGGTTGGCCTTTCATCATGTTGACATGACCTGAAGAACTAGGAGTCATAGACACTGGGGATTACTCCTCGACTTTGCCGCCAGCAGCTTCAACAGCAGCTTTAGCGCCTTTAGTCAATGCAACACCTTTAACAGTGAATGCACGAGTAATTTCACCAGAAAGTACGATACGAGCACGGATCATGTCTTTACGTACAACGTTCGCAGCTTTTAAAGTTTCAAGAGACACGATGTCGCCTTCAACTTTAGCAAGCTCAGATAAACGTACTTCAGCAGTTTTCAAAGCCAATTGGCTAGTGAAGCCGAATTTAGGCAAACGACGGTAAAGTGCTGTTTGACCGCCTTCGAAACCTGGACGAGTACCACCGCTCTTACGTGAGTTTTGACCTTTGACACCACGGCCACCGGTCTTACCAACGCCAGAACCGATACCACGGCCTAAACGAAGGTTATCACGTTTAGCACCTTCTGCAGGTGCAATTGTATTTAAACGCAGAGTCATGGCTTATTCCTCTACACTAACCATATAGTAGACTTGGTTGATCATACCACGGTTAGAAGGTGTGTCTAACACTTCTACAGTATGACCAATACGACGCAGACCTAAACCTTGCAGGCTAAGCTTGTGATTTTTCAAGCGGTGCGATGCAGATTTAGTCTGGGTAACTTTAATCGTTTTCATGATTGATTACCCTTGAATTTGTTCTACTGAAAGACCACGTTTCGCAGCAACCTTTTCAGGAGTAGTCATATCACGCAAACCATTGAAAGTTGCGTTTACTACGTTAGCAGCGTTAGTAGAACCACGGCATTTAGTCAACACGTTACGTACGCCTACAGCTTCTAGAACTGCACGCATAGCGCCACCAGCAATTACACCTGTACCTTCAGAGGCAGGCTGCATGAATACGCGGCTAGCGCCGTGACGTGCATGAATTGGGTGCTGTAACGTACCATCAACAAGGTCAACAGTAATCATATTGCGACGAGCAGCTTCAAGTGCTTTAGAGATAGCAGCTGGAACTTCACGTGCTTTACCACGACCAAAACCTACGCGACCATTACCATCACCCACAACAGTTAATGCTGTAAAAGAGAAGATACGACCACCCTTAACAACTTTGGCTACACGATCAACGGCAACCAGCTTTTCAACAAGACCTTCGTTTTGTTCAACTTTAGCCATGATTAGAACTCCAAGCCGTTTTCACGAGCAGCATCAGCCAAGGCTTTGATACGACCATGATATTTAAAACCAGAACGGTCAAACGCAACTTTAGTAACACCAGCTGCTTTAGCGCGTTCTGCGATTAAAGCACCTACTTTTTGAGCTGCTTCAACGTTACCAGTTGTACCCGCACGTAGAGTAGCGTCTAAAGTAGAAGCTTGCGCTAATACTTTGCCACCATCTGCAGAGATAACTTGAGCATAGATGTGACGCGGAGTGCGGTTTACACACAAACGAGTCGCACCCAATGCACGGATGTGCAAGCGTGTGCTTTTCGCACGACGCAAACGGGATTGTTTCTTTTCGTTCATAAGAACCTCGCGCCTTATTTCTTCTTAGCTTCTTTACGAAGTACAACTTCGTCAGAATAACGAACACCTTTGCCTTTATATGGCTCTGGTGGACGGTAACCACGGATATCTGCAGCAACCTGTCCTAAAGCTGCTTTATCAGCAGATTTAAGAATGATTTCAGTTGCAGTTGGAGTTTCAGCAGTTACACCTGCAGGAAGTGCATAATCGATCGGGTGAGAGAAACCAAGGTTAAGATGAACAACGTCACCTTTAACCGCAGCTTTATAACCAACACCGATAAGCTGTAACTTACGTTCGAAACCTTCGCTAACACCTTTTACAAGGTTGTTAAGCACAGCGCGAGCAGTACCAGCTTGCATCCAAGCGTCTTTCGACTCTTGTACTGGAGCAATAGCTAGAATACCGTCTTCCTGTTTAAGCTCGACCAGCGCATGCAGGTTGAAAGACAATGTACCTTTAGTGCCTTTCACTTCGACCTGCCGGCCGTTCTGAGTAACTGTTACACCGTTAGGTACAGTTACTGGGGCTTTAGCCACACGAGACATGAGGAATCACCTATTAAGAAACAAAAGCAATAACTTCACCACCAACGCCTGCAGCACGTGCAGCGCGATCAGTCATGATGCCTTTGCTTGTAGAAACAATTGCAATACCTAAACCTTGCTTAACGCTCGGAAGTGCATCTTTACCGCGATACTGACGTAGACCTGGACGGCTTACGCGCTTCACAGTTTCGATAACTGGTTTGCCTTCGAAATACTTTAAAGTCAAAGTAAGAGTTGGTTTGCCTTCAGCATCCGCAACTTCTACGTTTGAAATATAACCTTCTTGTTGAAGTAAGTTAGCAATTGCTACCTTCAACTTAGAATTAGGCATAGAAACAGTTTGTTTCTTTGCCATTTGTGCGTTACGAACACGTGTTAGCATGTCGGCAACGGTATCTTGCATACTCATCTATAGTGCTCCTTACCAGCTTGCCTTAACAACGCCAGGTACATCACCTTGCATTACTGTTTCACGTAATTTGTTACGGCTTAAACCGAACTTACGGAAGTAACCATGAGGACGACCAGTTAAACCACAACGGTTACGTAGACGTACTGGAGATGCATTACGTGGTAATGCTTGTAATTTCATCATCGCTTCGAAACGTTCTTCGTCTGATGCATTTACGTTTGCAATAACAGCTTTTAATTCAGCACGTTTTGCAGCGTATTTAGCAACAGTAGCTTCGCGTTTCAATTCGCGATTAATCATACCTTTCTTAGCCATATCGACCTCTTATTTGAACGGGAAGCCGAATGCACGCATAAGCGCACGGCCTTCGTCATCGGTGCGAGCAGTCGTAGTAATGGTAATATCCATACCACGAATACGATCAATCTTGTCAAAATCGATTTCAGGGAACATGATTTGCTCCTTAAGACCCATTGAGTAGTTACCACGACCGTCGAATGATTTCGCAGAGAAACCACGGAAGTCACGGATACGAGGGATCGCAATCGAGATCAAACGGTCCAAGAATTCGTACATACGTTCGCCGCGTAAAGTAACTTTACAACCGATCGGCCAACCATCACGGATTTTAAAACCAGCGATTGATTTACGAGCTAACGTAAGTACTGGTTTTTGACCAGCGATAGCTTGCATATCTGAAAGAGCACCATCAAGGAGTTTTTTGTCAGCAGCAGCTGCGCCAACACCCATGTTGATCGTGATTTTAGTGATGCGAGGAATCTCCATCACATTCTTAACACCCAATACTTCTTGTAATTGAGCTTTAAGTTCGTCGTTGTAACGTGTTTTAAGTCTGGCCATGGCCTATATCAACCTATTACTTCGCTACCGCCACTGATTCACCATTTGATTTGAATACGCGAGTTTTCACGCCATCAATCACTTGGTAACCAACACGGTCAGCCTTTTGGGTTGTAGCATTAAAAACTGCCACGTTTGAAATATGAAGCGAAGCTTCCTGAGTTACAACGCTACCTTCAGCGCCTGTAGCACGGTTCGGCTTCTGATGCTTCTTCACCAAGTTAAGGCCTTCAACCTTAACACGGTCATTAGAAACAGACAGAACAGTACCCTGTTTGCCTTTTTCTTTACCTGCGATCACAATTACTTGATCGCCTTTTTTAATCTTAGCCATGATCGCCTCTTATAGAACTTCAGGAGCCAATGAAATAATTTTCATGAACTGTTCAGTACGAAGTTCACGAGTCACTGGTCCGAAAATACGAGTTGCAATCGGCGCTTTGTTGTTGTTCAAAATAACAGCAGCGTTATCGTCGAAACGAATCACTGAACCGTCTGCACGACGGATACCGAATTTTGTACGAACCACAACCGCATTCATCACGTCACCTTTTTTAACACGTGCGCGTGGAATTGCTTCTTTTACAGTAACTTTAATAATGTCGCCAACAGAAGCATAACGACGATGCGAGCCACCAAGTACTTTAATACATTGTACGCGGCGTGCACCACTGTTGTCTGCTACGTCGAGCATAGTTTCGGTCTGAATCATTGCCCTACTCCAAAACCGAGCAACACCGGTCGAAATTTCGAAAGGCTCAAAGAGTACTCGAAATTGACCGATGATGCAACAAGAACGTTAATTACTCAGCAGCTGCTTCAACAACTTCAACTAGAGTCCAAGACTTAGTTTTAGAAATTGGGCGGCTTTCTTTAATGGTTACAACATCACCAGCTTTAGCTGTGTTGTTCTCATCATGAGCATGTAATTTTGTTGAACGGCGGATTAATTTGCCATACAACGGGTGTTGAACTTGGCGTTCAATAAGAACAACGATAGATTTATCCATCTTGTCACTTACAACTTTGCCAGTTAACGTGCGGACTGTTTTATCACTCATTGTCCGTTCCCCTGTTTTTCGGTAAGGAGGGTCTTAATACGAGCAATAGTCTGACGAGTAAGTGCAACTTCATGCGATTTACCCAATTGACCAGTTGCTTTCGCCATACGAAGACGGAATTGGTTAAGCTGTTGCTCATCAAGCAAAGCTGTCAACTCTTCTACCGACTTTTCACGTAGATCTTTAGTTTTCATTACATTACCGTCCGAGTCACGATAGCGGTTTTAAACGGAAGCTTAGCTGCTGCAAGCGTAAACGCTTCGCGAGCCAATTCTTCGTTAACACCATCAATTTCGTACAAGACTTTACCTGGTTTGATTTGGCAAACCCAATATTCCACAGAACCTTTACCTTTACCCATACGCACTTCAAGAGGCTTAGAAGTAATCGGCTTGTCCGGGAATACACGGATAAAGATCTTACCACCACGCTTAATACGACGGCTAATTGTACGACGCGCTGCTTCAATTTGACGCGCAGTCATTTGACCACGTTCAACTGATTTAAGTGCAATAGTACCGAAAGATACTGTGCTACCGCGGTGCGCTAGACCAGTGTTACGGCCTTTCTGCACTTTACGGAATTTAGTACGCTTAGGTTGCAACATGGATTATTCTCCTTTTTCAGCAGAACGATCATTGCGACGACCACGACGCTCTTGACCTTCACCACGACCACGACCGCGTTTAGCTGGACGCTCTTCAGCTGGAGCTGGGTTCATGACTTGTTTCATGCCGCCCAAGATCTCACCACGGAAGATCCAAACTTTAACACCGATCGTACCGTAAGTAGTCTCAGCACGCATAGTCGCATAGTCGATATCTGCACGAAGCGTATGTAGAGGTACACGACCTTCACGATACCACTCAGTACGAGCAATCTCAGCACCACCTAAACGGCCTGAAACTTCTACTTTGATACCTTTAGCACCAGCACGCATTGTGTTTTGAACCGCACGCTTCATAGCACGACGGAACATTACACGTTTTTCCAATTGAGAAGCGATAGCTTCAGCAACTAGACGCGCGTCTAAGTCTGGACGATCAATTTCATTGATACTTACTTGCGCAGGAACACCCATGATAGATGTTAATTCGCGTTGTAGTTTCTCAATATCTTCGCCTTTTTTACCGATTACGATACCTGGACGAGCAGTGCTAATAGTTACTTTAGCAGCGCCTGTAGGACGCTCGATAAGAATGTTGCTGATCATCGCGTTTTTAAGTTTTTTGATCAAAAACTCACGAACTTGAAGATCTTTAAGCAAGTATTCAGCGTATTGTTTCGGATTCGCATACCAGTTAGCGTTATGACGTTTCACAACACCTAGGCGGATACCGATTGGATGAACCTTCTGACCCATATCAAACCCCTACCTTAACGGTGATGTGACAAGTACGCTTAGTAATACGATCTGCACGGCCTTTAGCACGTGGCATAATACGTTTCAGGCTCATGCCTTCATCAACGTAGATCGTAGAAACTTTAAGGTCGTCTACATCTAAACTGTTATTGTGTTCAGCGTTTGCAATCGCAGATTCCAACGCTTTCTTAACTATAACTGCAGCTTTTTTGTTGCTGAAGTTAAGGATGTTAAGAGCGTGCGCAACAGATTTGCCGCGGATAAGATCTGCAACCAAACGAGCTTTTTGTGCCGAGATAGCGGCACCGCGTAATTTAGCAGTTACTTCCATCATAGCACCCATTAACGTTTAGATTTCTTGTCAACACCGTGACCGCGATAGGTACGAGTTGGTGCAAATTCACCAAGCTTGTGACCAACCATGTGCTCAGAAACGATCACAGGAACGTGGTTACGGCCATTGTGTACAGAAATTGTTAAACCAACAAAATCCGGGAGGATCATCGAACGACGCGACCAAGTTTTGATCGGCTTACGGTTATTAGCCGCGATAGCCGCTTCAACCTTAGCGAACAAGTGCGCATCGACGAATGGGCCTTTTTTCAGAGAACGAGGCATTGTCAGATTCCTTTACTTGTTACTTAACGCGACGGTCGCGAATAATCATCTTAGTCGTACGCTTATTGGTACGTGTCTTGTACCCTTTAGCTTTTTGACCCCATGGGCTTACAGGTTGAATACCTTTGTTACGCCCTTCACCACCACCATGTGGATGGTCAACTGGGTTCATCGCCATACCACGAACGGTAGGACGAACACCACGCCAGCGTGATGCACCAGCTTTACCTAGTGAACGAAGGTTGCTTTCTGAGTTAGATACTTCACCTAACACAGCACGGCATTCAACGTGAATTTTACGCATCTCGCCTGAACGCAGACGAACGATAGCGTAAGAACCGTCACGACCCAACAGCTGAACTGAAGTACCAGCTGAACGAGCTAACTGCGCGCCTTTACCGATTTTAAGTTCGATGTTGTGAAGAGTAGAACCGATAGGCATGTTGCGAAGCGGCAAGCAGTTACCTGGACGAATTGGAGCATCGTTACCAGACTGTACTTTATCGCCAGCGCGAAGGCCTTTAGGAGCGATGATATAGCGACGCTCACCGTCAGCATACAATACAAGTGCAATGTGTGCAGTACGGTTAGGATCGTATTCGATACGCTCTACAGTTGCAGGAATACCATCTTTGTTACGTTTAAAGTCAACTAAACGGTAGTGCTGCTTGTGACCGCCACCAACGTGACGAGTCGTGATGTGACCGTTGTTATTACGGCCGCCAGTACGTTTTTTAGCTTCAACCAACGGAGAGTATGGTGCGCCTTTATGAAGGTGATCGTGAACCACTTTCTCTACAAAGCGACGTCCTGGAGACGTTGGCTTACATTTTTGAATAGGCATAATTCTCGTCCTTATTCCGCTGTGCTTTCAGCGGTATCGCCCAAGTCAGCCATTTCAACATCTTGGCCAGCTTTCAGGGTGACGTATGCTTTTTTAACATCAGAACGACGTCCTAATGTTTTACCAAAGCGTTTAGACTTACCTTTAGTGATAGTCGTGTTAACTTTAACAACTTCCACACCAAAGAGTTGTTCCACTGCTTTTTTGATTTCAAGCTTGTTTGCATTTAATGCAACTTTAAACACTTGAACACCAGCAGTTTCACCTAAAACTTGTGCTTTTTCTGAGAATACAGGTCCTTGCAGGACTTGATAGATACGTTCGTTGTTCATCCGAGTTCTACCTCAATTTTCTTAGCAGCAGCTACAGACATAACAACTTTGTCGAACGCAATCAAGCTAACCGGATCGATTGCAGCAGCATCAACCACATCAACGTGTGGAATGTTGCGCGCAGCAAGATACAGGTTCTCATCAACAGCATCAGTAACGATCAATGCGCGAGTCGCATTCAAGTCGTTAAGTTTTGCAAGCAATTCTTTAGTTTTTGGAGCCGCAACAGCAAACTCTTCAACTAAAACTAGGCGATCTTGACGAACAAGTTCAGCTAGGATGCATTGCATAGCACCGCGGTACATTTTACGGTTTACTTTTTGAGACCAGTCTTGTGGACGAGCAGCAAAAGTTTTACCACCGCCAACCCAGATTGGGCTACGAATAGAACCAGCACGAGCGCGGCCAGTACCTTTTTGACGGAATGGCTTGCGACCACCGCCAGAAACGTCTGCACGTGATTTCTGAGCTTTTGAACCTTGACGGCCACCAGCTAAATAAGCTGTAACCACTTGGTGAACAAGAGCTTCATTAAATTCACGACCGAACGCAACTTCTGATAATTCAACAGCAGAGCCGGAAACAGTATTTAAATTCACGTTATTTCCCCTCAGGCCTTGATCGTAGGACGAACGATTACGTCGCCACCAGTAGCACCAGGAACCGCGCCTTTAACAACTAGAACTGAACGTTCTGTGTCGATAGCAACGATCTCAAGACCCTGTGTAGTTACGCGTTCAGCACCTAAATGGCCAGCCATTTTTTTGCCTTTGAATACACGACCAGGAGTCTGGTTTTGACCAGTAGAACCTAAAACACGGTGAGAAACTGAGTTACCGTGAGTTGCATCTTGCGTACGGAAGTTCCAACGCTTAACACCACCTTGGAAACCTTTACCTTTAGATTGACCAGTTACGTCAACAACTTGACCAACTTGGAACAATTCAACGGTAAGCGTACCACCAACTTCACGACCTTCAAGATCAGCTTCTGTAGCACGGAATTCTTGAACTAGACGACCAGCTGCAACACCCGCTTTCGCGAAGTGGCCTTTCTGAGCGTTAGTTACGCGAGATTCGCGACGTTCACCAGTAGTGATTTGAATCGCTTGATAACCATCAGTTTCAAGCGTTTTGATTTGAGTGATGCGGTTAGGATCAACCTCAATCACTGTAACAGGCACAGAAACACCAGCATCTGTAAAGATACGTGTCATACCGCACTTGCGACCGACTAAACCAATAGCCATGTGCATAAACCTCTAAAAAAGCGGCCTAATTAACTTAGAGTGTTAATTAACCCGAAAGCCTTAACCCAATGCGATCTGAACATCAACACCAGCTGCAAGATCTAACTTCATCAATGCATCTACAGTTTTGTCTGTAGGCTGAACGATGTCGATCAAACGCTTGTAAGTACGGATTTCGTACTGGTCACGCGCGTCTTTGTTTACGTGTGGTGATGTTAAAACGTTAAAACGTTCAATGCGTGTTGGCATTGGAATTGGACCACACACTTGTGCGCCAGTACGTTTTGCGGTTTCTACGATTTCTTGAGCTGATTGATCAATCAGGCGATGATCAAAAGACTTAAGACGGATACGAATTCTCTGGTTAGACATACCAGTAAACTCCAAGCCAAATATATAAAGAATCACTCTTGACGCATCTCGCCCCACTTTATGTGGGCAAGTGTCAAGAGCAGTGAAATATCACTAAGGTCATGATCGATGCCACGACTGTAACGATAGTTAACTACTTTATTCGCAGTTAACCCCCTTCCTATTGAAGGGTCGCTTATTATAGCCATTGTTTAATGCATAAGCAAATCTCTTTTATGGTTTTATCCAAGTTTTCAATTTATGACTTAAAACAATAGATCTCTTGCGAAAGTTAATTCAAGAGCATCCAATTCACCATTCCAACAATTAAATTCATTCTTAGACCAAATCGTTTCCGTCTAT